>NZ_JBFAYB010000078.1:0-44038 GCF_040681075.1 Streptomyces sp. NPDC051907
GCGCACCGGCGCCGCCCGCGCGCCCGGACGCGTCGGCGCCTGGCGCAATCTGACCTCGCAGCCGCAGGCCAAGACGTACGAGGGCCGCGCCGAGCACGAGGTCCGCTACCGGGCGACCCGCGACGGATACGCCGTCGACGGCATGCCGGGCCTGCGCGTCGCGGCCGTCGCGCCCGGCCGGGCGACGCTCGAGGCGGACGGCGTCGTACGGCACTTCGACGTCGCCGCGTACGGCGACGGGACCGTCCACGTCGACTCGGCGGCCGGCGGCCACGCACTCGTCGAGCGCCCCCGCTTCCCCGACCCCGCCGCCCGCCACGAGCCCGGCTCGCTGCTCGCGCCCATGCCGGGGACCGTCGTACGCGTGGGGGACGGGCTCGCGGAAGGGGTCCGCGTCGCCCAAGGACAGCCGCTCGTCTGGCTGGAGGCCATGAAGATGGAGCACCGGATCCTCGCTCCCGCCTCCGGCGTTCTCACCGCGCTCCACGCCGCCCCCGGCCGCCAGGTCGAGGTCGGCGCCCTGCTCGCCGTCGTACAGGAAGCACCGGAAGCACCGGAAGCACAGAAGGCACCAGACGCACCGGACGCACAGGAGGAACGGGAAGCATGAGCACCGTCGTAGAGAGCCAGGAGCACAAGGACCTGCGCGCCGCCGTCGCCGCCCTCGGACAGCGGCACGGACGCGAGTACGGGCGCGAACAGCTGTGGGCCGAGGCCGCCAAGCTCGGCTACCTCGGCGTCAACCTTCCCGAGGAGCACGGCGGCGGAGGCGGCGGCATGGCCGAGCTGTCCATCGTGCTGGAGGAGCTGGGGGCCGCCGGCTGCCCGCTCCTGATGATGATCGTCTCGCCCGCCATCTGCGGCACGGTCATCGCCCGCTTCGGCACCGAGGAGCAGCGCCGCCAGTGGCTGCCCGGCCTCGCCGACGGCAGCCTCACCATGGCCTTCGGCATCACCGAGCCCGACGCCGGCTCGAACTCCCACCGCATCACCACCACCGCGCGCCGCGACGGCGAGGACTGGATGCTCAGCGGGCGCAAGGTCTTCGTCTCCGGCGTCGACATCGCCGACGCGACCCTGATAGTCGGCCGCACCGAGGACGCCAGGACCGGCAGCCTCAAGCCCTGCCTGTTCATCGTCCCCCGCGACGCCGAGGGCTTCCAGCGCTCGCAGATCGACATGGAGCTGCGCGCCCAGGAGAAGCAGTTCGAGCTCGTCCTGGACGATGTGCGGCTGCCCGCCGAGGCCCTCGTCGGCGACGAGGACGCGGGGCTGCTCCAGCTCTTCGCCGGGCTCAACCCGGAGCGCGTGATGACGGCCGCGTTCGCCATCGGGATGGGCCGGTACGCCGTCGCCAAGGCCGTCGACTACGCCCGCACCCGGCAGGTGTGGAAGCAGCCCATCGGCGCCCACCAGGCCATCGCCCACCCCCTCGCCCAGGCCCACATCGAGCTGGAGCTGGCGCGCCTGATGATGCAGAAGGCCGCCGCCCTGTACGACGCGGGCGACGACGTCGGCGCGGGCGAGGCCGCCAACATGGCCAAGTACGCCGCCGGCGAGGCCTGCGTGCGCGCCGTCGACCAGGCCGTCCACACCCTCGGCGGGAACGGCCTCACAAGGGAGTACGGCCTCGCGTCCCTGGTCACCGCCGCGCGCGTGGCCCGGATCGCCCCGGTCAGCCGCGAGATGATCCTCAATTACGTATCCCATCAGTCCCTGGGTCTCCCCAAGTCGTACTGACACGGGAGATTCTGGCCGTCCACGAAGCCGAGGGGGCCGTCCATGCCGGAAAACGTGTTCCGCAGCGCGTACGCAGACGTCCAGGCCGTCGAAGAGCCCATCCACGAGGTCGTGCTGGGCCGGGCAGCCGCCCAGTACGGCGACTCCGTCGCCTTGGTCGACGGCGTGAACGGCAAGAGCGTCACCTACACCCAGCTCGACCTCTTCCACCGGCGGATCGCCGCCGCGCTCGCCGACGCGGGACTGGCCAAGGGCGACGTCCTCGCCCTGCACAGCCCCAACACCATCGCCTACCCCTCGGTCTTCTACGGCGCCACCCGCGCCGGGGCCTCGGTCACCACCGTCCATCCGCTGGCCACCGCGGAGGAGTTCGCCAAGCAGCTGCGCGACTCCTCCGCCCGCTGGATCGTCACCGTCTCACCGCTCCTGGAGGTCGCCCGCAGGGCCGCCGAACTGGCCGCCGGCATCCAGGAGATCTTCGTCTGCGACCGCGCCGACGGGCATGTGAGCGTCCTCGACATGATCACCTCGACGGCGCCCGAGCCCGAGGTCGCGATCGACCCGTGCGAGGACGTCGCCGCGCTGCCGTACTCCTCCGGCACCACCGGCGTGCCCAAGGGCGTCATGCTCACCCACCGCTCGATCGCCACCAACCTCGCCCAGCTGGACCCGTTCATCCCGATGGGCCCCGGCGACCGGATACTCGCCGTGCTGCCGTTCTTCCACATCTACGGCCTCACCGCCCTGATGAACGCCCCGCTGCGCAAGGGCGCGACCGTCGTCGTGCTGCCCCGCTTCGACCTGGACACCTTCCTCTCGGCGATCGAGAAGCACCGCATCAACGGCCTGTACGTCGCCCCGCCGATCGTCCTCGCGCTCGCCAAGCACCCGGCGGTCGCCCAGTACGACCTCTCCAGCCTCGAGTACATCGTCAGCGCCGCCGCCCCGCTCGACGCGCGCCTGGGCCAGGCGTGCTCGGACCGGCTCGGGCTCCCGCCGGTCCGCCAGGCGTACGGCATGACCGAGCTGTCGCCCGGCACCCATGTGGTCCCGCTGTCGGCGGCCAGCCCGCCGCCGGGCGCCGTCGGGACGCTCCTGCCCAACACCGAGATGCGCATCCTGTCCCTGGACGACCCGGGCAGGGACGCCGGCGTCGGCGAGGACGGCGAGATCGCCGTCCGCGGCCCGCAGGTGATGAAGGGCTACCTCGGCCGCCCCGAGGCCACCGCCGACATGATCGACGCCGAGGGCTGGGTGCACACCGGCGACATCGGCCGCGTCGACGCCGACGGCTGGCTGTTCGTCGTCGACCGGGTCAAGGAGCTCATCAAGTACAAGGGCTTCCAGGTCGCCCCCGCCGAGCTGGAGGCGCTGCTGCTGACCCACGAGGGCATCGCCGACGCGGCGGTGATCGGGGTGTACGACGAGGACGGGAACGAGATCCCCAAGGCATACGTCGTACGGCAGCAGGGCGCAGGCGACCTCACCGAGGACGACGTGCTGGCCTATGTGGCCGAGCGCGTCTCGCCGTACAAGAAGGTCCGCCGGGTGGAGTTCGTCGGCGGCGTGCCGCGGGCCGCATCGGGGAAGATCCTCCGTCGTGAACTGCGCGACCGCGAGAAGGAGAACACATGACGCTTCTGACGACGGCGCGCGACCGGGGGGTCGCCACGCTGACGCTCGACTCGCCCGCCAACCGCAACGCCCTGTCGGCGCAGCTCGTCGCCGAGCTGGCGCAGGCGCTGACGGACGCGGCGAAGGACGACTCGGTGCGGGCCGTGGTGCTGGCCCACACCGGCTCGACGTTCAGCGCGGGCGCGGACCTGAAGGCCCCGCCCAACCCGTACACCTTCGTCGCGCTGCTCCGGCAGATCGTCGCCCACCCCAAACCGGTGCTGGCACGGGTGACGGGGCATGTACGGGCCGGGGGCCTCGGCATCGTGGGCGCCTGCGACATCGCGGCGGCCTCCAGCGGCTCCGACTTCGCCTTCACGGAGGTCCGGATCGGCGTCGCCCCGGCCGTCATCTCGCTGCCCCTGCTGCCGCGGATGGACCCGCGGGCCGCCGCGCGCTACTACCTCACCGGGGAGCGCTTCGACGCGGCGGAGGCGGTGCGCGCGGGGCTGCTCACGCTCGCCGCGGACGACGTGGACGAGGCGCTCGCGCCGGTGCTGGACGGCCTGCGCAGAGCCTCCGCGCAGGGGCTGGCGGCGGCGAAGGAACTGGTCGCCGCTAGGGTGCTGGAAACCTTCGACCGGGACGCGGAAGACCTGGTCCAGCGCTCGGCGTCGCTCTTCGCGTCGGCGCAGGCACGCGAAGGGATGACGGCCTTTCTCGAACGACGGGACCCCGCATGGGTGTTGTGACGCCCCCCAAGCAGGACCGCAGCCGGGCGACCCGGCAGCGGCTCCTGCAGGCCGCGGTGGACTGCCTGGCCGAGCACGGCTGGGCGGGCTCCACCGTCTCGGTCGTCGCCGAACGGGCCGGGGTCTCGCGCGGGGCGGCCCAGCACCACTTCCCGACCAGGGAGGACCTGTTCACGGCGGCGGTCGAGTACGTCGCGGAGGAGCGCTCGCAGGCGCTGCGGGCGCTGCCCACGCAGGACCGCACGGCGGTCGTGGCGGCGCTGGTCGACCTCTACACGGGACCGCTGTTCCGGGCGGCGCTGCACCTGTGGGCGGCCGCCTCCAACGAGGAGCAGCTCCGCTCCCGGGTCACCGAGCTGGAGGCCCGGGTCGGCCGTGAGACCCACCGGATCGCGGTCCGTCTGCTG
Organism: Streptomyces sp. NPDC051907; assembly: GCF_040681075.1. NCBI lineage: Bacteria > Bacillati > Actinomycetota > Actinomycetes > Kitasatosporales > Streptomycetaceae > Streptomyces > Streptomyces sp. NPDC051907. The sequence goes on from NZ_JBFAYB010000078.1 coordinate 4,514, forward strand.
GACGCGGACGAGTCCCGCCCCGGCGTACGGGAGACGGTCCAGGGCCTGCTGGACATGGCCCGCGGACTAGGCCTGGCGAACCTCCTCACCGACGACGCCGCCCGCCGCCAGAGGGTGGTGACGCAGTGGGCGGCGCTGGTGGAGGAGGGGCTGAGAGAACAGGGGTGACGAGTCGGCGGGCCGTTCCCCGGCGATTGAGGCGATACCCGGCCGGGCCGGGCGTGGGCGCGCACATTCAGCCTCGTGGGGGTCCCCCCGGACGAAGTCTGGGGGAGATTGAGGCGCGGGGTCCGGGGCAGCGCCCCGCGGGCAGCCCGCGCAGGGCATGTCCCCCCGCTCCGGGGGCTGCGCCCCGTACGGCCTTCGGCCGTGTCCTCAAACGCCGGACGGGCTGAAAATCCAGCCCCGCCGGCGTTTGAGGCGCGGGGTCCGGGGCAGCGCCCCGTGGGCCGCCCGCACAGGGCATGTCCCCCCGCCCCGGGGCCTACGCCCTTCGGCGGGCCTCAGTCGTCGGCGGGCCCGAGCGCGTGCAGGTCCAGCGAGGACGCCGTCAGGACCGAGACGCTCTCCGCGTACATCGCGTCCGGCCGTTCGAACGGCGGCCGGCTCGCGCCCCGCAGGAACGTCACCACCCCCAGCGTCCGCCCCCTGCTGCGCAGCACCGCGCACAGGGCGTGGACCGCGTCGCGCGGCCATTGGCGCTCGGCGGCCCAGTCGCCCGGGGACTTCTCCAGCGGCGCGCTCGCGCGCACCGAGCCGCTGCGGTCGACCGCCTGGAGGGCCGGGTGGCCGTGGGGGTAGCGCACCGGGATGCCGGCGCCCGCCACGGGAACGCACGGGCCCGGCGCGCCCGAGGGAGTCGCCGCCGTGCGGATCAGGCGCTCGCCGTCGGGGGCCAGCAGATCGATCAGCGCATGGTCCGCGAAGCCCGCCAGCGCGAAGTCGATATACGCCGTCGCCGCCTCCATCGGGTCCTCGCACTCCGCCGCCGCCCGCCCCGCGCGGTGCAGCTGGCTCGAGCGGAAGCGCAGCCGGTCCGCCTCCTGCTCCGCCAGCTTGGCCTCCGTCACATCGTGGAACAGCCAGCCGACCCCGAGCGGCACCGGCTCCTCCGCGAGCGGCGACGCCAGCCGCAGGAAGCCGCTCCGCCAGCACCTGCGCTGTTCCGTCTGCCCCGCGCTCAGCGTCACCCACAGCTCGGTGAGCCCGTGCGGCGCGCCCTCCGCCAGCACATGGTGGAGCGCGCCCTCCAGCTCCTCCACGCCCTGGACGACCAGCTCGCCCAGGGGCCGCCCCAGCGGCGAGGTCCGTCCCGCGCCCAGCGCGCGCAGCGCGTAGCCGTTCACCACGGTCGGCCGCAGGTCCACGTCGACCAGGACGACGCCCCAGGACGCGTCCTCGAACAGCGCCTCGCTCAGCGCGATGGACCGCTCCAGATCGATCTGCGCGTGCACCTCGCTGAAGGCGCAGTACACCCCCGCCGGCTTCCCGTCCGCGCCGAGCACCCGCGCCGACTGGGTCCGTACGAGCACCCGCCCGCCGTCCTTGCGCAGCAGCGCGAACTCGTGGACCTGCCGTCCGGGCGAGTCCATCGAGGCCATCAGCCGCTCGTGGACCTCGTCCGCGTCCGCTGTCCGCACCGCCCAGCCGGCGAAGCCGCGCCGCCCCACCGCCTCCTCGGGCGTCCAGCCGAGAATCCGCTCGGCCTCGCGGTTCCAGTGGGTGACGGCGCCGTCCGCGTCGAAGGCGCAGAGCGCCGCGTCCATCCCGTCGAGCAGCGCGGCCAGCAGCTCGGCGCCGGCCACCGGGGCAGACTCGGATGGACCCGTGCCCTTCGGCTCCGGCTCGTCGGGCCCGAGCGTGTTGGCAGTCTCACTCCTTGAAGCACTCATCCTGGACCCCCTGCAGGACGCGTTCGCGCGAGCTGACGCCCGTCAGATCATTCAACTCGAACGTGACGCAGGACACACCCGGTTCCTGGAAATCGTTGCCTTGCGGAGACGCCGGAGGGGGCATTGAAAGGGCTGTGAGCTGGGGCTTTCGATCCGGCGCGATAATTCGCTTGAACCGTCTGGGGGGGCGTTCTTAGGGTGTGGAGCACACGGTGAAAGGAGGTGATCCGGAAGTGATGTCTTTTCGGATGCGTGAGGTGACTGCGGGCTGACGGCCCGTCGTCGCACTCTGTGTGCAGCCGACTGACCGTCGGCCGAAATACCAAGCAGTCACCGACCCGCGGGCTCGCCGGCTCATCCGGCCGGCTCCTCCGTCAGGAGGGACCAGAGCCCGCGGGTTTCTGCGTTCAGGGCGGCTGCCTCGCTTTTGGCCTATGCCAGGCCGAGCCCCCCGTCCGCTGCGACCGCGCCTCGCCGACGCGCAGAACGAGGGCCGCCGCGCCGAGCAGCAGCGCGCCCAGGGCGCCTCGGCGCTGCTCGGTGATGAGTTCCTTGGCCGACCAGAGCGGGGCGCCAGTGAGTTCCATTTGGGAACTTGCGCTGAGTTTCTATCGGGAACTCACTCGGTGGCGCAGGATGGTCCCCTACTCGACGGAGGAGCCGGACCCATGGCCAGAGCAGTACCGGAGCGCGATGCCGCATGCGGCATCGCCCAGGCGGCGGCCGTGATCGGCGACTGGTGGAGCCTGCTCCTGATCCGCGAGACCGCCCGCGGCCGGCACCGCTTCGACGAGCTCCAGCACGAGCTCGCCATCTCCCGCAAGGTCCTCGCCGAGCGGCTGGGCCACCTCGTGGACAGCGGGGTCCTGGAGAAGGCGCCGTACCAGGACAACCCCGTGCGGTACGAGTACCGGCTCACCGACGCCGGCCGCGCGCTGCTCCCGGTGCTCGTGTCCATGCAGGACTGGGCCGACCGCTGGCTGCTCGGCGACGGCACGCTCACGGCGTCGGCGGACGAGCACAGCGCGGAGGCGCACCGGATGCTGGCCCTGCCCGGCGCCCGGCTGCCGCGGATCGCGCTGCCCGCGCACACCGGCGGCGAGCTCGACCCCGTGGACCCGTCCGCCGCGGCCACGGTGCTCTTCTGCTACCCGGCCACCGGCCGCCCCTCCCCGCTGCCCGACGGCTGGTCGAGCATCCCGGGCACGGTCGGCTGCACCCTGGAGAACCGGCTGTTCCGGGACGCGTACGACGACTTCGCCGCGGCGGGCGTCGCCGTGCGCGGCGTCGGCACCCAGCGCCCGGACGAGCAGCGGGACTTCGCCGCGGCGGAGGAGATCCCCTTCCCGCTGCTCTCGGACATGGACGCCCGTCTTTCGGCGGCGCTGCGGCTGCCGACGTTCCGGGCGGGACAGGCGCTGCGGCTGAAGCGGGCGGTGCTGACCGTCGACCGGGAGCGGGCCGTGCGCCATGTGCAGTTCCCGGTGACGGACGTCCCGGCCGCCGTCGCCGCGGCGCTGGAGGCGGGGCGACGGATCGCCGAGGAGTGAGCCTCAGCGCCCGGCGGCGGGTACGGGTACTTGGTACTGGTACTTGATACGGGCGCGGCGTCAGGGCGCCAGGCGCTCCACGCGCCACTCGCCCGCGTCCGTGCGCACATAGCGCAGCCGGTCGTGTAGCCGGTTGCGGTGCCCCTGCCAGAACTCGACCTCCTGCGGCGCCACCCGGAACCCGCCCCACTGCGGCGGCACCGGCACCTGCTTGCCCTCCGGGTAGCGGGCGTCCAACTCCTCGTACCGGCGCAGCAGTTCCTCGCGGCCGCCGAGCACCGACGACTGCTCGCTCGCCCAGGCGCCGAGCTGGGAGCCGTGCGGGCGGGTGCGGAAGTACGCGGCCGTCTCGTCGCGGCCGACACGGCTCGCGGTGCCGGTCACGGAGACCTGGCGTGCCAACGGGTGCCAGGGGAAGAGCAGGGAGACCTGCGCGTTGGCGGCGATCTCCCGGCCCTTGCGGGAGTCGTAGTTCGTGAAGAAGACGAAGCCGCGGTGGTCGTACTGCTTGAGGAGCACCGTGCGCGAGGACGGGCGGCCGTCCGGCGTCGCCGTGGAGACGATCATGGCGTTCGGCTCGTGCAGGCCCCCGGTCGCCGCCTCCTTGAACCAGCGGGTGAACTGGTCCATGGGCGCCGGGGCGAGGTCCGCCTCGAGGAAGGGGGTCGAGCGGTACTGCTCTCGCATGACGGACGGGTCGTGAGCGGGGTCATAGGCGTCGTCGTGGTCGGTCACGGGGGCCATCCTGCCGCAGCGGCCCAGTCTTCCCGGCGCCGAGTGGTGCTAATCCTCGCCGGGCGGAATGGGTAAGTGTGCCGGATGTCACGCTTCCCCGCACCCTACGAACCCGCCAAAATCTAGCCTCGGGCCACTGTGGCCTCCATACAGCGGGGGATACCGTGCCTGCCTTCCCGACGGTTGGGTGACCACCGGCCGGACGGGGAATCACCGGGGTGACCAGCCCACGCGTGCCACGCATATTTGTCGTACACATCTTGAGGAGCCGCCTGATGTCCGACTTCGTACCTGGACTCGAGGGAGTCGTCGCGTTCGAGACGGAGATCGCCGAACCCGACAAGGAGGGCGGCTCGCTCCGCTACCGGGGGGTCGACATCGAAGACCTGGTGGGCCACGTCTCGTTCGGGAACGTGTGGGGCCTGCTGGTGGACGGCGCGTTCAACCCCGGCCTGCCGGCCGCGGAGCCTTTCCCGATCCCCGTGCACTCCGGCGACATCCGCGTCGACGTGCAGTCGGCGCTGGCCATGCTCGCGCCGGTATGGGGCTTGAAACCGCTGCTCGACATCGACGAGGCGCAGGCCCGTGAGGACCTGGCGCGAGCCGCGGTGATGGCGCTGTCGTACGTCGCCCAGTCGGCGCGCGGGCAGGGGCTGCCGATGGTGCCGCAGCGGGAGATCGACAAGGCGCAGTCGGTGGTCGAGCGCTTCATGATCCGCTGGCGCGGCGAGCCGGACCCCAAGCACGTCAAGGCGGTCGACGCGTACTGGACCTCCGCGGCGGAGCACGGAATGAACGCGTCCACGTTCACCGCCCGCGTCATCGCCTCCACGGGCGCGGACGTGGCGGCGGCGCTCTCGGGCGCGGTCGGCGCGATGTCCGGGCCGCTGCACGGCGGGGCGCCCTCGCGCGTGCTCGGCATGATCGAGGAGATCGAGCGGACCGGCGACGCGACGGCGTACGTGAAGCGGGCGCTCGACAAGGGCGAGCGCCTCATGGGCTTCGGCCACCGCGTCTACCGCGCCGAGGACCCGCGCGCCCGCGTCCTGCGCCGCACGGCCAAGGAGCTGGACGCGCCGCGCTACGAGGTGGCGGAGGCGCTGGAGCGGGCGGCGCTGGAGGAGCTCCACAGCCGCAGGCCGGACCGCGTTCTGGCGACGAACGTCGAGTTCTGGGCGGCGATCATGCTGGACTTCGCGGAGGTCCCGGCCCACATGTTCACGTCCATGTTCACCTGCGCCCGCACGGCGGGCTGGTCGGCCCACATCCTGGAACAGAAGCGCACCGGCCGCCTGGTCCGCCCCTCGGCCCACTACGTGGGCCCGGGCCCCCGCGACCCCCGCGAGATCACGGGCTACGACGACATCGCGGACTGAGCCTGGCGCATTCAGCCCCGCCGGCGATTGAGGCGCGGGGTCCGGGGCGGAGCACCGCGGGCTGCCCGCGCAGGGCCCGTCACCCCCGTACGCCCTACGGGCGTGTCCTCAATCTCCCCCAGACTCCGTCCGGGGGGACCCCCAACGGGCTGAAAACTCAGCCCCGCCGGCGATTGAGGCGCAAACCCAGCCTCGCCGGCGATTGAGGCGCGGGGTCCGGGGCAGCGCCCCGCGGGCTGCCCGCGCAGGGCACGTCGCCCCCTACCGCCGGTAGAAGATCCGGTCCCCGTACTCCGCCATCACCCGCCCATTCCACTCATGCCCCCCGTCCACATTCCCCGACCTCAGCAGCGGCGGCTCCAAACCCCGCCGCACGAGCGACTCCGCCGCCGCCGCCATCGTCGCCTGCATGAGCGCACTCGTGACGACCGTCGACGCGGGCGCGAACGGCGCCTCGATGCCCTCGTGGCTCAGCTCCGCGTCGCCCACCGCGATCTTGGAGTCGAGGACGACGTCGCAGTGGTCCTTGAGGAACGTGTTCGAGACATGCCGGGACTTGGTCTCCTCGGCGTACGCCACTGACGTCACGCCGATGACCTTGAGCCCGAGCGCGCGCGCGTTCATCGCCATCTCGACGGGCAGCGCGTTGCGCCCGGAGAGCGAGACGACCACGAGTACGTCCCCGGCCTTCGCGGGGCTGGAGTCGAGCACCGCTCCCGCCAGCCCGTCCACCCGCTCCAGCGCCGAGCCGAGCGTCGCCGGCATGACGTCGACGCCGACGACGCCCGGCACGGCCAGCAGGTTCATCAGCGCGAAGCCGCCCGCCCGGTAGACGACGTCCTGCGCGGCCAGCGAGGAGTGCCCGGCGCCGAAGGCGAAGAGCCGGCCGCCCGCGGCGACGGTGTCGGCGACGGCCTCTCCCGCGGCGGCGATGTTGTCCGACTCCTCGTCCCGCACACGCTGCAGCAGACCGATCGCGGCGTCGAAGAACTGACCGGCCAGCTTGCTCTCGCTCATCGCCGAGCCCTTTCCGGAGGTGGATGCGCATGGCATGGGCGCGGCGGGAATATCCGCGCCGCGGATCACGTTGCGGTCTGGACCATTGCCCTGTCAATACGAATCAATACGAACGCTCAGACCGGGTCTGAGGCAAGCTCAGCGACGGGCTCTCGCCAGCACGGCACGGTTGTCAGTGGGATGCGTCAGAATTGAGTCGGGGCCGCAGCGCACACGATTTCATCGAGGGGCACGTATGTCCGGACTGATCGACACGACGGAGATGTATCTCCGCACCATCCTCGAGCTCGAAGAGGAAGGTGTGGTGCCTATGCGGGCCCGCATCGCCGAGCGACTCGACCAGAGCGGTCCGACGGTCAGCCAGACCGTGGCCCGTATGGAGCGGGACGGTCTGGTGACGGTGGCGGGAGACCGCCATCTGGAGCTCACCGGCGAGGGCCGGCGGCTGGCGACGCGCGTGATGCGCAAGCACCGGCTCGCCGAGTGTCTGCTCGTCGACGTGATCGGGCTGGAGTGGGAGCAGGTCCACGCGGAGGCCTGCCGCTGGGAGCACGTGATGAGCGAGGCGGTGGAGCGGCGCGTGCTGGAGCTGCTGCGCCACCCGACCGAGTCGCCGTACGGCAACCCGATCCCGGGCTTGGAGGAGTTGGGCGAGAAGGCCGAGGCGGAGGCGTTCCTGGACGAGGGGATGGTCTCGCTGGCCGACCTCGACCCGGGCACAGACGGCAAGACGGTCGTCGTACGCCGAATTGGCGAGCCGATCCAGACGGACGCTCAGTTGATGTACACCCTGCGTCGGGCGGGCGTGCAGCCCGGCTCGGTGGTCAGCGTGACGGAGTCCGCGGGCGGCGTGCTGGTGGGCAGCAGCGGCGAGGCGGCGGAGCTCGAGGCGGACGTGGCGTCGCACGTGTTCGTCGCCAAGCAGTAGCCGCGCTGGGCTGAAGCAGGCCGTTCGGCCGGGACCGACCCCGCGGCCCGGCTGCCGGACCAGCCCCGGAAGCGATCCGGAGCCGGCGCCCGCGAGACGCGAACGGCCGCCGGACCGACGGCGGAAGCGACCGAGACGGCCCCCGCGACCGCCTATATCCGCCCCGCAAGGGCTCCGCAACCGCCCTGGATCCACCCCGGAACCGCCCCGGACCCGCTCCCGGAGCGGACCGCCGGGCCGATCCCGCGCGGTCCTCCGTACCGCTCCCGCGCGGCCCCTCGTACCGATTCTGGAATCGCTTTCCGTCCGGAATGGCAGCGCCCGGGCGAATCGCGTGCCACTCTGTGGCTGAGGCAGATGACCCGTGGCCGGGTGGGGGTCCCCCCGGCGAAGCCAGGGGGAGGATCAGGGTGATGCGCCCGTCGTACGCCGCGCGCGCGGGGCAGCGCGCCCGGCGCCAGACGCTGTGCGACGTATCCGTATGCGCGCCTGCCTCCCGCTCGCCGTCCTCGTGCGCGCCCCCACCCTCCCCACGTGCACCTTCGCCCTCGCCCCGCTGTGCGCAGGAGGGCCCCGGCGCCCTGAGGCGCCGGGGCCTGTCCTCCCCTGTGCTGACCCGGAGCCCCGAGCTCCCAGGGTCAGCTCCCGCGGACCGTTTTCCCCGAGCGGCCCGCCTCCCGCAGAAGATCTCCCCTCGGCGGCGGGGGTCAACCCTTGAGCGCGGTCACTCGAACGAGGGGTGTTGCGCGCCAGAACCCAGTTTTCGAATAAGAGTTCGATAGTCTGGCGATACACGACAGGAGCTCGGCGCGGGCTCGATCACCGGGGGAGAGAAGGGGGTGCCAGGCCACATGGTGCGGCGCATCGACGTAACCGGAGCTGACGGCGTACGCCTCGCTGCCTGGGAGTTCGCAGACTCTCCCAAGGGCCGCGGCGAGGCGGAGCACGTCCCCGGGGTCTTACTGCTCCACGGTCTGATGGGGCGTGCCTCCCATTGGGCCTCCACGGCTCGGTGGCTCGCGGATCGCCACCGGGCGGTCGCCCTCGACCAGCGGGGGCACGGTCGCAGCGACAAGCCTCCCGAGGGCCCGTTCACCCGCGAGGCGTATGTGTCGGACGCCGAGTCGGTGATCGAACAGCTGGACCTCGGTCCTGTGACCCTGATCGGCCACTCGATGGGCGCGCTCACCGCCTGGCAGCTGGCGGCCCGGCGGCCCGACCTCGTCCAGGCCCTGATCATCTGCGATATGCGCGCGTCGGCGCTGGGAGCGGCCTCGCAGCGGGAGTGGGAGGACTGGTTCCGCACCTGGCCGGTCCCCTTCGCGACGCTGGCGGACGTCCGCAAGTGGTTCGGCGAGGACGACCCCTGGCTGGAGCGCCCGGTCCCCTCGCGCGGGGAGTTCTTCGCTGAGGTCATGGCGGAACGGGCGGACGGCTGGCGTCCGGTCTTCTCCCGCCGCCAGATGCTCGTCTCCCGCGAGACCTGGGTCCACGACGCCCACTGGGAGGAGCTGGCCCAGGTCCAGTGCCCCGCCCTCGTGGTCCGCGGCCTGGACGGCGAGCTGGGCCGCGCGGAGTCCCAGGAGATGGTCCGGGTCCTGCCCCGAGGCGAGTACGCGGAGGTGGCCGACGCGGGCCACCTGGTCCACTACGACCAGCCGGAGGGCTGGCGGACGGCGGTCGAGCCGTTCCTGGACGGAGTGCTGACGCCGTGAGACGCATCGGCCGGGCGCGGTCCATATCCAGCCGTTCGCTGTCCAGCCGTGCGCTCGCGTGACGGACCCGGCGCCGCTCCCGACTCCGATCGCGTCCGCGCTCCCGTCACAGACTCCGCTCTCGGCTCGGGCTCAGCTCCATTCCAGGCGGCTCACTTCCAGGGGACGTTGAGCCACGGGCTCCCCGGCGCCGTCGTCAGAATCCGGTGCGCCTCCAGCATGTTGCCGTACCACTCGCCGAACTCGTCCCCGTCGAAGTGGAGGCACCGCCCCAGGATGTAGCCGACGGAGAACTCCTCCCACGAGTCGTACGCGCTCTGGCTGACCTTGCCCGCGCGGACGACCGCCGCCTCAGCCTCGCGCAGATCGCAGAAGCGCGAGCCCAGGCCCCAGCGGGCCATCTTCGAGGCGCGGCCGTAGTCCCAGGCGAGGACGGAGCGGATCTGGGCGCTCTCGCCGAGCAGACCGTCGGCGCGGAAGCGGGTCTCGTAGCGGGTGACCCGGTCGATGAACTCCTCGGCCTCCTCCACCTCCTCCTGCACGCCGGCGGTCTCTCCCGTCTCCATGGCCCGCCCGCGTATGGAGCTCTCCACCACATGCCGCCACACCCCGGGCTCGACCGCCGCGCCGAGCTCCTCGCCCAGGGAGCGGCGGATCTTCAGGGCGGACTCCCACATCGGGTCGCTCATCTGGCCGCGCAGCAGCTGCTCCTCGTAGCTGACCCACTGCTCGCGGCTGGTGATGCCCCACCACTCCCGAAGGCGCTCGCGCTCGGCGCGGAAGCCGGTGCCGTGCCAGCCCATCGCGTTCCACAGGGACCGGTTGTTCACGCACAGCAGCGCCCCGCAGGCGAGCCCGTGGGCCACCGGCCCCTGCAGCGCCCCGCCCGCCCGCAGCGCGCGCAGCTTCGGCTGGTGGGGTCTCGGGTTCCGGGCGGCGTGCTGCGCCCAGACGGCGCGGTCGCCCGGGCTCGCCGGGAAGTACGCCTCGCACGGGGTGCCGGGGTTCACCGCCAGCCACGCGCCGTCCCAGAACGTGCGCCCGGCGAGGTCCCCGAGTCGGACCGCGAAGTACACGGGATCCGGCATCGGCGCGGGCAGCGTGCCCTCGGTGAGGAACGCGAAGCAGTGCGTGCGGTTCACCGGGTTCCAGTACGGAGTCCAGGTCAGCCCGTCCACGGTGGCCTCCGCCTTGGCCCGCGGCATGGCGTGGAACAGCCGTGCGCCGGCCAGGACGTCGAAGTAAGACGCCCAGTCGCCCCGGCATTTGGCCTCGTACAGCTGCTGCTCGACATCGGTCGGCGGCTGCCAGGACCCTGCGTACGCCGGGGCGCTATGCCAGCCCCCGTCTCGGTTCCCCATGCCGCGCACTCTACAAACGTTCCCGCCCGGCCCTGGAGACAGGTGCGGGCGGACGCCCGATCGACCGCCGCCGCCCGGTGCCGGAAGCGTCGGCGCCGGCGTCAGCCGATGGGCTTGCGCATCTCCTCGCGCATCTTCGCCGCCTTCTCGGCGACCGACTCGAGGTCGACCTCGTCGGCGGACTGCTGCGTCGTCTCCGGGGTGACGAAGCCCACCGTGGCGCCGGTGTTCTCGTCGCCCCAGGCGCACATTGTCATGGTGACGCTGCCCCCGCCCGTCTGCTGGCTCTTCAGCGCCTGGCAGGTGATCGTCACGTCCGAGCCGGCCGGATGGAAGTCCTTGGGCGCCACCATGACCTCGGCCCCTTCGGACTCCCGGGCGCCCTTCAGCATCTTGGTCCGGACCCGGTCCGGGTTCCTGACGCGGCCGTGCATGCCCGAGACGATCAGCACTTCCGACTCGGACGTCGAGACGTACCGCGCGACCGCGGCGCGGGCGTCCTTGACGTCGGCCTCGCTGGTGCCCGCCAGCTCGTCCTGGTGCTCGGCCGACTGGTCTTCCGACAGCTTGTACGTGCCGTCCAGAAGCGTCTGGGGGATCGTGAGCTTGTACTCCGCGGCCGGATACGAGCTGCTATTCGCGCCGCCCACCACGGTGCTCGCGAGCCAGGCGAGGGCCGCTACGGCCGCGACCGACCCGAGCGTGATCGCCACCACCATCCCCGCCTGGTTCTTCTTCGGCGGCACAGGCGGCGGCGCGCCCCAGCCGTACCCGGGGCCCGCCGGCTGCGGATACGGCTGGCCCGGATACGGCTGCTGCTGCGGATAGGGCGCGTGGCCCTGCTGCGGATACTGCGGATACGGCGGATACGGCTGAGGCTGCTGCTGTGGATACGGCTGCTGCGGGAACTGCGGCTGCGCATAAGGGTTCTGTGGCGGCGGCGTCGACATGCGCCTCACGCTATGTCACCGATCCACCGCACCCCACCCGATATCCCGCACCCGATATCTCCCACCCATATCCCGCATATCCCGCACCCGCGTCCCCGCCGGACGCGCCCCCGCTACTTGCTGACCGCCGTCAGGATCTCCGGCAGCCGCTTCGCCACCTGCGGCGCGGCCACCCGCACGCCGGCCCAGCCGATCAGCGCGCCGTACGCCGTGCCCACCGGGAAGACCAGCCACAGCGCCGCATGCGCGTCCGTCTTGTGCAGCCAGATCGTCAGCGCGATCAGCGGAGCGCACAGCAGCGCCGCCGCGAGCATGCCGCCGAAGATCGACATCCAGGCGAGCCCGCCCTGGCCGGGCGCGACGTTCTTGTACGCGCTGTCCTGCGGGATCGAGTACGCGAAGCGGGCCGAGGACACCGCGCCCGTCGCCAGCATCGCGCCCAGCAGCGCGAACGACAGGCCCATCACCTCCGGCAGCGCCTCCCACTCGCCCATCAGCGCCGAGGTGAGCGTCACCACCAGAGCCGTGTACGGGAGGGTGATCACCAGCAGCGCCAGAGCGCGGGCGCGCAGCTCGACGTACGCGTCCTTGGTGGAGGAAATCGTCAGCGCGACCATCCAGAAGGCCGAGGTGTCCTGCCCGAACTGGTTGTACATCAGCATGCCGAGCATCCCCGCCGCGAAGCAGGGGAAGTAGACCGAGCCCGTCCCCTGAAGCGCGTTGAACAGCGGCACGATCAGTCCCAGCCCGAGCGACGTCACCCACGCCGCCTTCGTCTTCGGGTCCCGCAGCGCATAGCGCAGGCTGCGCTCCATCACCGTTCCCGTACGCCCCTCCGGCAGCAGCCCTTGGAAGCGCGAGCCGGACTTGGAGTCCTTCTTGGTGGGCTCCGAGGCGGCGGCGAGGGTCGAGCCGTCGGGGGTCGTCATCAGCTTGGTCAGACTGCGCTGCCACAGGTGCAGCAGGGCGGCCAGCGCCGCCGCCGACAGCGCCAACTGGGCCACGGCGACCGCGTAGTCGCCCTGGCTCGCCGAGTCCACCGCGCTGATAGCCGACGCGGGCGGGATCCAGCGGGCCGCCGACGCTACGGGGTCCAGAGTCGACAGGCCGCCGGCTTCGCTGAGTCGCTGGACGCCGAAGTTGACCACCTGGATGCCGATCGCGATCACGAGACCGCTCAGCACCGCCAGGTCGCGGCCCCTGCGCGAGTTCAGCAGCCGGATGTTGCCGGCCGCGACCGCCCGCGCGAGCGCCACGCACACCAGCAGCGTGAGGGGGGTCGCGATCACGGCGACCACCGCGGCGAACGCCCCGTGCGCGAGCGCGATCGCCGATCCCACGATCAGGCAGAGCGTGAACAGCGGGCCTATCCCGACCAGGGACGCCACGAGCAGCGCCCGCACCAGCGGCTGCGGACGCAGCGGCAGCATCACCAGCCGCGTCGGGTCGAGCGTCTCGTCGCCGCCCGGCAGGAACAGCGGCAGGAACGCCCAGCCGAGCGCCAGCAGCCCGGTCAGCAGCACGGTGACCGACGCCGCGTGCTCGTTGCCGCGCAGCATGACCAGACCGAGGAGCTGGAGCGCCGCGATGAGCAGCGTGAAGACCAGGGACGAGATGAAGGCGGCCTTGCGGGTGCCGGACTGGTGCAGTCCGTTCCGCAGCAGCGACAGCTTCAGCCGTACGAAGATCGGCGTCAGGGACGCCGTGTTCAGTGCGCCGCGGCCCGGCGCGCGGTGCGGCGAGGCCGGCTCGGCCGCGACCGGGTCGGCAGGGGACGGATTCGTCGACGCGGCGCTCACCGGCTGCCGCCGAGCCAGTCCAGGGAGTCGCCCGTCGCCCGGTCGTTCGCTCCGACCAGCTCCAGGAACGCGTTCTGCAGCGACGGCGCGTCGCCGCGCACCTCGGCCAGCGGGCCCTGGGCGCGGATACGGCCCGCGGCCATCACCGCCACCCAGTCGCAGAGCGACTCCACCAGCTCCATGACATGGCTGGAGAAGACGACGGTCGCGCCCGACGCCGTATAGCGCTCGAGCACGCCCCGGATCGTCTGCGCCGAGACCGGGTCCACGCCCTCGAACGGCTCGTCCAGGAAGAGCACTTCCGGGTTGTGCAGCAGCGCGGCCGCCAGCCCGATCTTCTTCCGCATGCCGGTGGAGTAGTCCACGACCAGCTTGTGCTGCGAGCCGGCCAGGTCCAGTACGTCCAGCAGCTGCGCGGCTCGCTTGTCCACCTCGTCGCCGGGCAGACCGCGCAGCCGGCCGTTGTAGGCGAGGAGCTCACGGCCGGAGAGGCGCTCGAACAGGCGCAGGCCCTCAGGCAGCACGCCGATACGGGACTTCACCTCGACCGGGTCGGTCCAGACGTCGTGCCCGGCCACCTCCACCCGGCCCTGGTCCGGGCGGAGCAGTCCCGTCACCATGGACAGCGTGGTCGTCTTGCCCGCGCCGTTCGGGCCGACCAGGCCGATGAACTTGCCTGCGGGGAGAGTCAGATCGATCCCCGAGACGGCGACCTGCTCGCCGAACCGCTTCCACAGTCCCTCGACGCGAACGGCGGGCGGCGCCGTTCGCGCCCCGCCCGCCTCGGTGGCTCCAACTGCCTGGTCTGGCATGGCGCCCTGCCTTTCGATGTCCCCGTATCCCCTACTTACGGGTACACCTTATTTAAGACCTACCGGGCCGCACCCGGGCCGGGCGCCGGATCAAGCGCCGGACCCGAGACTCCGCGTCAGCCGCGGCGGATCCGCTGCTCCGCCGCCTCCCGGCCGCAGGCGTACGACAGCGGGCTGATCAGCTCCTCCGCGTCGGGCAGCCAGCGGTTGGCCGGGGTGGGCCGGCGTGCCCACTGCACTGCCCCATGGCCGCCGACGCGGGTCGGCGGAGCCGCCACATAGTGGCCCTCGCCCCGGGCGACCAGATCGAGCGCGCTCGGCGTCCAGCCCAGGCCGCGCACCAGCTCGGGCACCTTGACCGCGGCGCCGGGCAGCACGAAGAACAGCATCCGGCGGTCGGGGGTGCAGGTCACCGGGCCGAGCGGGAGGTCCATCCGCTCCAGCCGCGCCAGCGCGAGGAAGCCGGCCGACTCGGAGACGTCCAGAGCGTCGAAGGTACGGCCCGTCGGCAGCAGGATCGAGGACTTCGGCTGCTTGGACCACATCCGGCGGGCCGCCGTCGCGCTGCCGGTGGCCTGGCTCGCCCAGTCCGGCCGCGCCGGGTGCGCGCCGGGCGAGGGGCAGGAGCCCTCGCCGCACGAGCAGCGCTCCCGGCCGTCCACCGCCTCCAGCCAGGTGCCGGGGAACACGTCCCAGTGCCGCTCCTCCGCGTACCGCACGGCGTTGTCGAGCAGCTGCTCGCCTCGCTGCTGTGGGATCTGTGCGGCTTCCGTGACTCCGATGGTGTCTTCCACGCAACACTCAACTCCCGCCATCACCTTGGGTTACGGGCGTCACGCCGCAGGGCCGAGGCGCATCGATCCTGCACGCGGGGCGCATGGGTGCACAGGCGGGGGCGCGCATGCTGCTGCGTCGCGGCGGGAGGGTAGCCAGAGGCAGGGGCGCCGCGAGCAGGCGTCCGGGGGGCGTCGTGAGCAGGGCGTCCGCAGGCATGAGCTAGAGGACAGCGCGGAAACCGGCGGCGCCGAAGAGGGCCGCTCGAACGGGACGTCGCGAACGAAACCGACCAACTCTGCATTCTCCGCATAACAGCCGGGCAATGATCACGTAATGGATCACCGCGGCCACAGGGGGTTTTCATGGCAGCCAGGCCTCTCGTCGCCCGTCAGCCGAACGAACGGTTGCAGGCGCTCATTCAGGAAGCCGGGTGCTCCAACGCCGGCCTCGCACGTCGGGTCAACATGGTCGGCGCGGAGCGCGGGCTGGACCTGCGCTACGACAAGACATCGGTGGCACGCTGGCTGCGCGGGCAGCAGCCGCGCGGCCGCGCGCCGGGAATCATCGCCGAGGCGCTGGGGCGCAAGCTCGGCCGCACGGTCACCATCGACGAGATCGGCATGGCGAACGGCAAGAACCTCGCCTCCGGCGTCGGCCTCCAGTTCTCGCCCACCGTGCTCGGCGCGATCGAGCAGGTCTGCGAGCTGTGGCGCAGCGACGTCGGCCGCCGCGACTTCCTCTCCGGCTCGGCGGTCGCGGCCTCCGCGCTCGTCGAGCCCAGCCGCGACTGGCTGATCACCGGCGCCGACACCCATGTGGCGCGCACGGCCGGGGCGCGGGTCGGGACGTCCGACGTCGAGGCCGTCCAGGCGATGACGGCGGCGCTCACCGATCTGGACCACCGCTTCGGCAGCGGCCATGTGCGACCGGTCGTCGTGCACTATCTGAACAGCGTGGTCTCCGGGCTGCTCTCGGGGTCGTACCGCGAGTCGGTCGGCCGCGAACTGTTCGCCGCGGTCGCCCGGTTGACCGAGCTCGCCGGATACATGGCCGTCGACACCGGCCAGCCGGGGCTCGCCCAGCGCTACTACATCCAGGCGCTGCGGCTCGCCCAGGCGGGCGGGGACCGGGCGTACGGCGGCTATGTGCTGGCCGCCTCCATGAGCCACCTGGCCGCGCAGCTGGGCAATCCGCGCGAGATCTCCCAGCTCGCGCGGGCCGCGCAGGAGGGCGCGCGGGGGCAGGTCACCCCACGGGTCCAGGCGATGTTCTACGCGGCCGAGGCGCGCGGCCACGCCGTGCTCGGCGACGCCCGCACCTGCCACGAGATGGCCGGCAAGGCGCTCGCCTCGCTGGAGCGGGCCGAGCCGTCGGCGGGCGACGACCCGGACTGGATCTCCCACTTCGACCAGGCGTACCTCGCGGACGAGCTGGCGCACTGCTACCGCGACCTGGGGCAGGCCGAGGCGGCGGGGCGGCACGCGAAGGACGCGCTGGCGGGCCTGCCCGAGTCGCGGGCCCGGCGCCGGGCGATCGGTCTGGTGCTGCTGGCGACGGCCCAGGTCCAGCAGCGCGAGGTGGAGCAGGCCTGCGACACGGGCTCGCGCGCGGTGGAGCTGCTGGGGCGGCTGCGGTCGAGCAGGGGCGCGGAGTATCTGGACGACTTCCAGCAGCGGCTCGAGCCGTACGCCGACGAGCCGGCGGTCCGCGAGTTCGGCGCACGCCTGGAGATGCAGGCCGCGTGAGGCCGTCGGGAGGCTCGGGAGAGGGGTGTTAACAGCGTCTTCGGCGGGCTTCTTGTTACTGCCGCCACAGTGTGTGCGGAGCGGCAGAGCGACCCGGTAGCGTGGGCCGACGGTTCCCCGTAGGTCCATGTGTAGGAGTCCCGGTGACGCAAAGCGGACAGGGTGACGGACAGCAGCAGCCTGCTGTGCAGCCCGCGCACGAAGGCGTCGTGCTGCCCGCCGACGGCAGTGAGCCCTGGATACCCGGAGTCAGCGGGGAACAGGTGGCGCCGGCCGGCGGACAGCCGTGGGGGCAGCCCTGGGGACCGCAGCAGCCTGGTCCGCAGGGCGCTGCGGGGGCGCCGCAGCAGGGCGCTCACGCCGGCCCGCCGCAGCAGCCGCCCGCGGGTTCGCCGCAGGGGCAGTACGGACAGCAGACCGCTGGCCAGCCGGAGGGGCAGGGGCAGTACGGACAGCAGACCGCTGGCCAGCCGGAGGGGCAGGCGCAGTACGGCCAGCAGCCCGCCGGTCAGCCGCAGGGGCAGGGGCAGTACGGCCAGCAGTCGGCCGGTCAGCCGGAGGCTCAGGCGCAGTACGGCCAGCAGCCGGCGCAGCCCGGCGCCTACCAGGGCGGGTACGGAGCGCAGCCGCTGCCGCAGGCCGCTCCCGCGCACGCGCTGCCCCCTCAGTCGCCGCTCCCGCAGGCCCTGCCTCCGCAGGCGCCCGCGCCCGCCGACACCGACGCGACGCAGTACATCCCGCCGGTCCGCGACACGCCTCCCGGCGCGCTGCCGCCCGAGCGGCCGGCGGAGTCCACGACGTTCCTGGGGACTCTGCCGGCGCAGGCCGCCGCTCCGGCCGCCTCCGACGCGGACGCCACGCAGTACATCGCGCCCGTCCCGCCCGCTCCCGCCGCCGCGCCCTTCGGGATACGGCCGGGGGCGCCGGGCGACCGGCAGCCGCCCGCGGAGTTCGACAGCCTCTTCCGTACGGAGGGCCCGGCGGTCCAGCCCGCGGACGCCACCACCCAGCTGCCCCCGTACCAGCCCGACCAGCACCAGCCTCCTCAGCATCAGAGCCCGCAGTACCAGCCTCCGGCGCAGCAGTACCAGCCTCCGCTGTACCAGCAGCCGGAGCCCGAGCCGGAGCCCGAGACCCGTCGGCGCCGGTCCTCGCCCGTGCCGCTGATCGCCGCGGTCGTCGTCGGCTGCGCCGTCCTCGGACTCGGCGTCAGCGCCGTGGTGTTCGGCGGCGGGGACGACGAGAAGAAGACCCCGGACGCGGGCACGAACGTCGCCGCCAGCTCCCCGGCGCCCAGCGAGCCCGCCAAGGAGAGCGCCCCGGCGGACCCCGCCAAGCCGCAGGCCGTGGCGCTCGACAGGCTCCTCGCCGACAGCGGCAACAGTCGCGAGGCGGTCATCCGCTCGGTCGAGAACATCAAGAAGTGCGACAACCTCGACCAGGCCGCCACGGATCTGCGCGGCGCGGCCACGCAGCGCCGGGGCCTGGTGACCCAGCTCCAGGGCCTGACCGTCGACAAGCTGCCGGACAACGCCAGGCTGACCGCCGCCCTCACCAAGGCGTGGCAGGCCTCGGCCTCGGCCGACGACCACTACGCGGCCTGGGCCGAGCAGACCAAGGGCAAGAAGGGCTGCAGGGGCGGCAAGGCGCGGGTCACCCCGCAGACCGCCCAGGCGAACCGTGCCAGCGGCGAGGCGACCAAGGCGAAGACCGAGGCCTCCGGGCTGTGGAACGCGATCGCGACGAAGTACGGTCTCACCCCCCGCCAGCCCGTCGCGCTCTAGCAAGCGCGAGCGCCAGCGCCTCGCGGGCGTGGGCGAGCGTGAAGCCGCCCGGCCGTCGCGTGAGGGGGCCGCAGCCCGGCCCTCGGCGGGCGTGACGCCGTTTTGGACTTCGGGGGGCGCGACGCCGCCCGTCCTCGGGAGCGTGAAGCCGTCCGGCTGTCGGCGAGTATGGCCCCGCTTGGACCTCGGCGAGCGTTACGCCGTCCGGCCGTCGGCAAGCGTGACGTCGCCCGTCCTCGGGAGCGTGGAGCCGCCCGGCCCTCAGCGAGCGTGAAGCGCTCGGCCCTCAGCGGGCGTGAAGCCGCACGGCCGCCGCCGAGCGTGACGCCGCTCGGACTTCGGCGGGCGCGATGCCGCTCGGGCCCTCGGGGAGCGCGACGCCCTCGGCCCTCGGCGGGCCCCCCGCATCAGGGCGCCGCCATAGCGAGCCGCCACGCAAGGCTCGCCATAGGCGGGCTCAGGTCACCGCCGCCGCGTCTGCCAGTGTCTTGCTGACGTCCACGAAGTCCTGGGTCTGGGCCACCAGACGTCCCCCGCGCACCACTTGGAAGATCACGCCCCGGTTGACGATCCGCGGGTAGCCGGGTGCGCCGAGCATGTCCTCGTACTCCCAGCGCAGCGCCGGCGTCAGGCCGCCGGTCGATACCTCGACCCCGTTGTCGAGGGAGCGCGCGATCTTGTTCGGGGTGATCCGGTCCTCGTCGATCGCGTGGACGATCCGGCTCAGGACCGTGTACGCGATCCAGGTGGTCTGCACGCCCGCGTCCGCCGGGTCGATGGTGTCGTCGCTGAAGGCGTGCTCGCGGATCACCTTCAGCATCGGCTCCCAGCGGGGGTCGCCCGCCGCCGGGTACCAGCCGGTGATGTACGCGCCCTCGAACGGGCCGTTGCGCCCGCCGGTGTTGTCGATCAGCGACTGGCTGACGCTGCCCATGACCGAGGAGATCCTGATCTGCCGGCCGTCCTCGGGCAGTCGGCGGAAGGAGTCGAGGAAGGTCTCCGTACGGTCGCCGAGCGCGGTGGTGACGCAGCCGGGCCGGTCGCCGTCCGACAGCTCGGCGAAGGTCGGCTTCGCCGCCCGCTTGCGGGACTCGACGGCCTGCGAGGTGTAGTCGGTCGCGTCCTCCTCCGCCAGGATGTCCGCGGACTCGCGCCGACTGCCCTCGGTCAGGCCCGCGTTGAGGAGCTCGGGCATCTCGTCGCCCGCGAGGCTGTTGGGCCGCACCAGGGCGACCTTGTCGCAGGAGTCCGCGAGCTGTCTGCCGTTGCCGGCCAGCAGGGCGGCCTGGCCGCCGTTGACGGGGTAGGAGAGGTAGCTGGTGAACTCCTCCTCGGAGATGCCGAATCCGCCGATGAAGGGGATGCCGGCGGCCTCCAGCGGGGCCATGAAGGCGTCGCCGTGCTGGCTGTAGGAGCCGACGACCGCGGCCACGCCCTCCTCGACCGCCCGGCGGGCGCAGTTCGCCGCGCCGGTGGTGGTGTTCTCCTCGTCGCAGGTGATCACGCGCAGCTCGTGGCCGTCGATGCCGCCGTTCTCCTTGGCCCAGCGTGCGTACGCCTTCGCCATGGACGGCATTCCGGGCATGTTCGTCGCCCGGGTGTCCACGGGTGCGAACGTCATCACCTTGACGGGCTCCCTGGAGCCCCCCGAGCCGCCAGGGAGCGCGCCACAGCCGGTGATCAGACACGCTCCAGCCGCCGCTGCCGTGACTCTGCGCACGGCACGTCGGACTCGTGCGGTCCTTGATGGGCGGGGGGAGGAGGAGCGTCGCCGACCGGTCATGTCCCCTCACACTTCCGGTACGGGGGTAACGGAATGGTGTGCGTCGTTCAACGAAGGGTGACGGGAAGGTGAATTGCAGGGGGCGATCGGGGCGCCCGCAAGGGGAACGTACGATCGACGGCGTGCAGCAAGGTTCGGTCAACCCTTCCCGTCGAGGCCGTCGCTCCTCCACCATGGGCGGCATGCCGCTCAATGACATGCCCTGGTGGCGCTGGCGCGCGAACGTGCGATCGGCGCTCCACATGCTTTCCGACCCGGTCTTCCACCAGGAGTGCTGGCTGGCCGGGCACGAGGGATACGGCGACGTCACCGACGCCGTCTACCGCCTGGTCGAGGACACCTGGCTCGACAACTGGTCCGCGGAGAAATACGTCGGGACGATCTTCCGCGACTCGGGCGAGGCCGCCCTGGTCGACGTCGCCGTGCTGCGCGTGCTGCGGATCATGCACCAGGTGGGCGCGGACGCCCCGGTCTCCGCGTATCTGGAGCACCACGGCTGGCCCGAGGCCGTACGGGCCGCCCGTGAGGCGCATGTGCGGATGGCGGCGAGCGACGGCGAGGACCCGGACGCTCCGCCGCGCTCGCTCGACGTGCTGCGCATCATGACGCGGTCAGCCTGAGATCGAGCCTGAGATCGAGCGCGAGCCCGACCCCGTGCCCGAGCCCGCGTCCGTCTCCGTCCCTGCGCACGAGTCCCGCCGGGCGTCCGGCTGACGGACGGGCTGCTGCTCGCCGCAGCGGATATGGCACCCTACGAGGATGACTGACCAGTACGTCCTGACGCTCTCCTGCCCGGACAAACAGGGCATTGTGCACGCCGTGTCGAGCTACCTCTTCATCACCGGCTGCAACATCGAGGACAGCCAGCAGTTCGGAGACCGGGACACGGGTCTGTTCTTCATGCGGGTCCACTTCTCGGCCGAGGCGCCCGTGACCGTGGAGAAGCTGCGGGCCAGCTTCGCCGCCGTCGGCGACTCCTTCCAGATGGACTGGCAGATCCACCTCGCCGACGAGCGCATGCGGATCGTCCTGATGGTCAGCAAGTTCGGCCACTGCCTCAACGACCTGCTCTTCCGCTCCAGGACCGGCGCGCTGCCGGTGGAGATCGCGGCGGTCGTCTCGAACCACACGGACTTCGCCGAGCTCGTCGGCTCGTACGGCGTCCCCTTCCACCACATCCCGGTCACCAAGGACACCAAGGCCGAGGCCGAGGCGCGGCTGCTGGAGCTGGTGCGCGAGGAGAACGTCGAGCTGGTGGTCCTCGCCCGCTATATGCAGGTCCTCTCCGACGATCTCTGCAAGCAGCTCAACGGCCGGATCATCAACATCCACCACTCCTTCCTGCCGTCCTTCAAGGGCGCCAAGCCCTACCACCAGGCGCACGACCGCGGTGTGAAGCTGATCGGCGCGACGGCCCACTATGTGACCGCCGACCTCGACGAGGGTCCGATCATCGAGCAGGAGGTCGAGCGCGTCGGCCACGAGGTCACGCCCGAGCAGCTGGTGGCGATCGGCCGGGACGTGGAGTGCCAGGCGCTGGCGCGCGCGGTGAAGTGGCACGCCGAGCACCGCATCCTGCTCAACGGCCGCCGCACCGTCGTCTTCGGCTGACCGGCCTCCGTCCGCCCCGGGGGCCCGGGCACGGGCCCCGACGGGCGCGAGGAGCGGCTAGGGCGGGTTGTCGCACAGGTCGTCCAGTACGAACGCCCCGTCCGCGAGCTGGAGCATCCGCTCCGCCTCCAGCTGCTCCAGCAGCCGGGTCAGCAGCTCTCCGTCCTGCGGCGCGCCCAGGAACTCCAGCACGGCCCGGTGGAAGGCGTCCCGCAGCGTCGGCGGCATCGCGTCCGAGGCGTCCAGGCAGACCTCGCCGGCCGCGTCGAAGAGGTCCTGGACGGCCTGGGTGCTGCGGGACCGCGGGGAGTCGCCGACCGTCCCGCCCGGGAAGTACGGACGCTCGCCGGGCTGCGCCTCCCCCGCCCAGTTCTCGCGGGCGGGCCGCGAGGTGAGCCGGGAGAGCAGGTCCCAAGCCGCTGGGCTCGGCTTGAACACCGCGGCCATGTCCCCGGACACCTCGTAGACGCCCGCGGCGGCGGACTTCTCCGCGTTGCGGAAGCGGGCGGTGGGGGTGGGCAGGACGTCGTCGCCGTAGTGGCGGCGGATGAACGAGCCCTGGTGCTCATGGGTGCAGTCGCCGCGGTTCAGCAGCCCGTACCCGCCGTCGAACTGCTCGAAGCCGCTGGCGAGCGCCTCCTCGCCCAGGCTGCCGCCCTTCCCGCCGTTCGCGGCGAGCAGTGCGGCCCACTCCTCCCAGGCCGGCCGGGTGGCCTTCCACGGGGTCTTGCCCGTCGCCCAGTCCTCGTACGGTCCCGAGCCCTGCCGCTGCAGGAGGAGATCCTCCACCCAGTCGGTGCCGGGCCAGCCCGAGGTGGCGCCGGAGCCCATGCCCAGGCACCAGTCGGGCTTCTTGCCGGCCGTCGCCTCGCGGCTCCACACCAGCGACTTGAGGTCCACGCGGACCGGGGCCCAGTAGGCGCGGCTGCGGGCCTCGCCGTTCTCGTTCTCGAGCGTGACGGCGGGCGCCCAGGGCGGGACGGCGGCGCCCGCCACATGGTCGGGCAGATGGAACAGGTCCCCGGCGCGGGCGTACTCGGCCAGCTCGCCGGGGCTGTTCAAGATCGCCACGTCCGGCGGGGCGCCGGCCTGGAGCTGGGCGAGCAGGGTCTCGCGCAGGGAGCTGGTGCCCTTGTAGACGTAGGACCGGCCGGTCCGGCGCTCGATGGTCTTGAGCGCCGCGACGAACGGCTTCTCCTCGCCGTCCGCCCAGGGGCCCAGGACCACCAGGGTGCGGTCCTCGCTCGGCGCCGAGCAGCCGCCGGACACCGTGGCGGCCACGGCGAGCAGACTCGCGGCCAGCACGACTCTCGTACGTCTCACGGCCGCCCGTCGCACTGCCCTTTGTTGCACGGCCGTCCCTCTCACGGCAGTCCGTCTCACGGCCGTCCGTCGCACGGTCTGCGAGCCCCGACCCCCGACGACATGCCGTACGAGCCTGCGCATACGCGTCCTCATATGCCCCCTCATGCGTCCGCGTACTTCCGCAGGGCCCGGGCCGCCGGATAGGGGCGGCTGTAGACGAAGAGCGTGACCCCGCAGCCGAGCGCGCCGACGGCCGCGGCGGGCAGCGCGATGCCCGCGGTCAGCGACCAGCCCTCGGCGTGCGAGTCGCGCATCAGAGTGGTGGCGCGGCTCTCGGCGGTCTCGATCGCGCGCGGGGCCCGGCCGTCCGCGGCCACCTTCTCCAGCGCGGCGACCTCGCGGTGCACTCTCTGCTGCGCCTGATGCTCCTCCGTGCCGCCGACGGCCAGCAGCACGGGCACGAGCAGCACCGGCGCGGCGCCCGCCGCCAGCTGCACGCTGATCAGCCGCAGCCGGTGGCGCAGGAAGTCCAGCGTGCCGGCGACGGCGACCGCGAACAGGGCCGCCGCCAGCGCGGCGGCGGCCGCCGCGGCGAGCGTCAGCGGGCTCCAGGCTGCCAAGTCGCTGTTGCCGTCCCGGAGTTGGGCCTCCAGCTCGGTGAGGCGTTCGAGGATGGCGGTGGGCTCCTGACTGGACTCGACCTCGGCCCCGGCCTTGGCCTTGGCGGCCCCTGCCTTGCCCGTGCTCTTGGTCTTGCTCGTGCTCTGGGTCTTGGCTTTGTCCGCGGCCTTGGCCTTGGCTTCCTTGGCCTTGCTCTTGGCATCGGCCGAGTCCGCGGCGCCGCCGTCGCCGAGCATCTCGGCGGCGTAGTCGACCCCGGCGTCCCGCAGCAGGGGCGTCGTGCGGTGCCGGTCCGCCCAGGCGATCTTGTCGGCGTAGGCGACGACCAGCCCCGACACCACCCGCAGCTCCTGCTCCTGCGCCTTGCGCAGCGCCCGGGACTGGGCGGCCCGATGGAGGCTCTGCGTCGCCTCGGTCAGCAGCGTGCGGTACTTCTCGCCTAGCTCGACCAGCCCCGCCTGCCTGGCCTTCTGGAGCCGTAACTCCGCCTGATCCTGCGCGAGTTCGAGCGAGGTGCGGGCCTGCGCCAGATCCACCAGCGCGGGCGCGCTCCGGTCGCGCAGCCGTTCCGTACGGCTGTGGACGTCGCTGTACGCGGCGGCGCACAGGGCGAGCGCGACCACCGCGAGCGCCGGCAGCACCAGCATCCGCCGGCGCAGGAAGGCAGCGGTGGGGCGGCTCGCGCCGTCGGCGGTGCGGCCGGCGGCTCTTCGCCATAAGGACCTCAGCAGTTCGGTCCGTCGGCTCATCTGCCCTCCCCCGAGCGCGGCAGCACAGCCCACGGGCCGAACCGGCCTGGTCCGCGCTCCCGTCTGCGGCTCCGGTAGTGCTTCATGCCCAGAGGACGGGTGCGATAGGCGTTGTCGAGCAGCGCCTCGGCGAGCGTCGCGCCCTCCGCGCGGTCGGTGCGGGGCACTTGTTTGGCCAGCAGCCGGTAGCTGGCCGAGAGCTGCTCGCGCAGCTCCCGCTCGCCGCTCGGGACCGGCGCCGCGGGCGGCAGCGAGGCGCGGATCTCGGCGAGCGGATCGGGGTCCCCGTCCCGCGCGGCGCCGACCAGCTCGAGGAGCAGCTCGCGCAGTTCGGCGGTGAGCCGCTCGTGGGCGTGCCGGTCGGTCAGGCCCTCGTGGCTGACCAGCCGGTACAGGGCGGCGAAGGCGCGCACGGCCGACGCGGTGGTGGGCGGCGAGCCGTCGGCGGGCGGGCTGGCGTGGATGCGGAGCATCGCCGTACGGGCGGCGGTGCGGTGCCGGGAGTCCGGCGGCACGCCGTCGAGGGAGGCGAGGGCCTGGTCGGGCCGGCCGCGGGCGAGATGGATGCGGGCGAGGCCGAAGGCGGCGCTGCCGAGCGCGTGGTTGCGCCGCCACACGGCGTCGTAGAACTGCATGGCCTGCCGCTCGTGCGCCTCGCGCCTCTCGCGCGCCGCCCGCGCCTTGCCGATCGCGTGCGCCCCTTCGCCGTTCGACTCCGCTCCCTCCGCTCTCTTCGCGCCCTCTGCGCCCTCGCCGTCGTACGTCTCGGTCACGCCTTCCGCCCCTTCGACGGCGCGCTGCTCGGCGGCGAGCTTCTCGTGGCAGTAGCCGAGAGCCAGCTTGGGGGCGTACTCGCCCGGAATGGCGCTGTAGACGGCGTCGAAGGACGCCAGCGCCCGGTCCAGCCGGCCCTGGGCGAGGTCGGTCAGGCCGCGGTGCCAGTCGAGCCGCCAGTCGTAGCGCGCGCGGTCGCCCAGCAGCCGGTGGGCCCGCTCCAGTTCGAGGGCCGCGGTGACCAGCTCCCGGTCCCGGCCCGGGACGTGCTCGCCGGCGGTCTCCGGGTCCCGTCCCCGCGCCTGGTCGCGGGCGAGCTCCAGATGGAGCCGGCAGCGCAGCAGATGCAGCTCGGGGGAGGGCAGCCACTCGTGGCTGAGCTGGAGGAGCCCGGCCGGGTCGTCGTACGAGGTGCGCTGGAGCTCCTTCCAGTTCGGGTCCTGCTGGTCGGCCTTCGGCACGGGCAGCGCGACGGCCGCCTCGGCCGGTCCCGGCACCCCGGCCTCCAGCCGGCGCCCGTCGCCGCCCGCCCGCCAGCGCTCCAGCGGCGGCGCCTTGCCCAGCTGCCCGTCGAGCGCCATGGCGGCCGGGTCGAAGAGCGGCGACGGCTCGAACGTCTCCTCGCCCAGCCGCAGGGACCTCAGCTCGCGCAGCACCCCGCGCAGCTGGACGGCCATCTCCTGGGCGGAGGCGTACCGCAGCCTCGGATCGGCGGACATCGCCCGCCGCAGCGCCCGCTGGAGCGACTCGGTGCCGAGGTCGGCGGGCGGCGCCGGGTCCTTGGCGAGCAGCCGGTCCAGCACCGCGCCGACGCTGTAGAGGTCGCCCGCGGTGGTCATCTCGCCGCCGGACCCGGTCTCCGGGGGCCGGTGGCTGACGGGCCCGGGCGCGCCCGGCTCCCGTACGCCGGCGACGTCGATGAGCTTGATGCCGTTGCCGCAGTGCAGCACGTTGGTGAGGGAGAGGTCGCCGTAGACGAACTCCTCCTGGTCGTGCAGATAGCTGAGCGCGTCCAGGATGCGCAGTCCGTACGCCACGATGAACTCCCGCACCCGGGGGCCCGCGAACGGCGGGTCCGCCTGCGCGATCCGGGCGGCGACCCACTCCAGAGGCGCGCCGTCGGCGAACTCCATCACGATGAACTCCGCCGAAGTCGACGTATGGCGGGCGTAGTTGACCACCCGTATGACCGACGGGTGGTTGAGGCTGACCAGCCGCAGCCGCTCCTGGTGCGCCTGGAGGACGGCGGCGGGATTGCCCGGGTCGAGGATGCCCTTGAGCGCCACGGGCCGGTTCTCCAGCAGCAGATCGCGCGCGAGGTAGACCTGGCCGTGGCTGCCCTGTCCGAACGGCCCCACCACCTCGTACTGCTGGTGCAGCCGGTCGCCGCTCGCCAGATGCGCCCCGGCGGGCGCGGTGACCAGCGCGTCCGGGTCGCGTACGGCGACGACCGGCAGATCGGTCAGCCCGTCGCCCGGGGGCTCCACCACGAACTCGTGCGGGCCCAGCGGACCGGCCAGCGCCTGCTCGGCCGCCTCGGCCTCCAGCAGCGCCCCTTCGACGTCGACGGCGAGCCGGAACAGGGCGTGCGGCAGCGCGGGAGCGCCGTGCAGCGGGCCGCCCGGGCTCAGCTGCACAAGCTCCTGGCGCAGTTTCGCGGCCCGGCTCTCGGGGCGGCGCGCGGCGGGCCGCCGGGGCGCCCCCGTGCGCTGCGGCAGCTGCCGCAGCCGCTGCTCGGTCTCGGCGAGCCGGCCGACCCGCGCCGCGAGCTGCTCGGCGCGGCGCGCGGGCCAGTGGGGCCCCAGCAGCTCGGCGCGGACCATGGCCGGCAGCGGCGAGCGCGGATCGCTGAAGACGAGCAGCAGTCTGCTGTCGGGGTGGGCCAGCAGGGCCCGCAGCAGCGCCACGATCTCCTCGTCGGCCGATGCGGAGCGGTCGACGGCGAGGAACGCGGCGCTGAGCGGCGGGCTCGTGTCGGCGATCTGGGCGAGCAGCTCGCTGGGGGAGGCGCCGGGCGCGGTGTCCAGACCGATGCGGCCCGCGGCGTCCTCGGCGAGGTCCGCCGCGGTGCTGTTGGTGGCGTCGACGGCGAAGTCGATGCTGCCGACCTGCGGTTCGCCCGCCAGGGACGCGCCGGAGGCGGAGGGCGGGCTCTGCTCGCGGTCGGCGAGGGTGAGGACGGTGCGGACGGTGTGGAGCAGCTCGTGCTCGCCCTCGCCGGCGAAGGCGAGCTCGACGCGGCCGGTGTCCGGCTCGCCGTCCAGCCAGCGCGTCAGGCGCCGGTGCAGCCCGGGGACCCGGCCCGACGCGGTCCTGTCGGGGGCGACGGCGACGTCGCGGGAGACGGCCCGGGGCCCGGTGACGGTGATGCCGAGCCGCTCCAGCGGCAGATGCCGCAGCACCGTCTCGGTCGGGATCATGTACGCGTGCTCCCGGCGCACGCGCGCCTGCGGAGTGCCGAACTGGTGGGCGACGATGCCGATGAGGCGGCGCGAGCGGCTGTGCACGACTCCGCCGCCGCTGTAGCCGTGCCGTACGACGTAGGGCGAGCCGTGCGTGTCGAGCTGCACCCACTCGGGCGTGGGCGCGGGCCCGCCGCGCCCCATCAGCCGCGCGTCGACGTGCTCGCCGCCCGGCAGGTCCTCGGGGTAGCCGGTGAAGTGCACGGGCTCGCCGCGCGCGGGGATCTGGCGGTGCAGCACGGCGTGCGGCACGCGCGGCGCGTGGTCCAGCTTGAGCAGGGCGAGGTCGCCGCTGAAGTACGGGGTGGGCGGGACGAAGTACTCCCGCAGCAGCCGGGCGCGCAGCAGCTGAGGCGGGTGCGCGCCCCCGTCGTCGTGGGCGGTGCGCCGGATGTCCGCGTAGACGGTGTCGATCGGCGTGCGCGATCCGTCCTTGCCGGGCCGGGAGAGCACGGTGTGGGCGCAGGTGAGCACCAGGCCCCCGGGAAGCAGCACGCCCGCCCCCAGCGGCCGGCCCGCCCGGTCCTGCGTCCGCAGCAGGCAGACCCGCCAACTCTCGTCGTACCCGGATGAGTTGGACGTGCTCGACGGCTCCCTCATACTGCTCAACGATAACTACGGGAAGCGAGGGGCGCGATGGCTGAGCGTGACGAGACGGCGGTGGCAGGACTGGCCGAGGTGATCGGCAAGGTCCGCGACGAGCTGGAGCTGGCCCAGCAGGCGGGGGCGGACCGCGACCTCAAGTTCAGCGTGGAGAAGGTGGACCTGGAGTTCGCGGTGCAGGTCCGCGCGGAGAGCGGCGGCCGGGCGGGGCTGCGGATCGGGGTGGTGACGGCGGGCGGGGGCGCCTCGACGGGCCGGGACCGCACGCACACGATCAAGATCGAGCTGAAGCCGGAGGGCAAGAACGGGGACCCGCACCTCAGAGTGGGAGGCGAGTGACCGGCGCCTCGGAGTGGGAGGCGACCCGCACGGCAGGGCGGGAGGCGGGTGACCCACGTCGGAGTGGGAGGCGCGTGAACCGCGACGGCAGCGTGGGAGGCGCGTGAACCCCACCTCAGGGCGGGAGGCGCGTGACCTGGCCCGCCGACGGAGGACGCGCCGAGGAGAACCGGGGGCGCGGCCGCAGCCGCACCCCCGCCCGCCCTACACCTACAGCCTGCTCAGCGACGCCGCCGCGAAGAGCACGTCCCTGATCGCCTCCCGGTCGCCGTCCTGCCCGGCCGCGGCCTCCTCGGGAGAGACGTGGCCCGCCACCAGCCGGCAGAACTCCACCCCGTCCAGGGCCACCTGCGCCACCGACTGGTCGGGCGAGGCGACCGCGGCGGGGGAGTCCAGCGCGATGTACCAGTTCCCTCCGCCCGAGCCCTCGACCTCCAGATGCAGCGACCGGCCCGGCGCGCCCGCGGCGACCAGCTGCCTGGCGGGTCCGGCGAGGCCCGCGCGTCTGCGCTCGGCGAGCGCCGCGGGCAGCAGCCGCGCGGCCAGGTCGATCATCCGGTTGAGATGCGCGCCGCTGGGCGGCTCGTACGGATAGTCCACCGCGTCCGCGATGTCGCCCGCGTGCATCCAGCACTCGAAGGCGCGGTCGAGGAGGGAGTCCCGCAGCGGGAGGGCGAATTCGCCGTACGAGACGGAGAGCTCGACCACGCTCCGGCCGGCGAAGGAGACCGTCCGGATCAGGGTGTGGCTCTGTTCCCGCCAGGGCTCGCGCACGGTCCTGGTGGGCGGCAGCCCCGAGGTGTCCCAGAAGGCCTCGGTGCGCTCGGCGGGCGCTCTGGGCGCGTCCGAGCCGAGCGGGTCGTCGAGGCCGAGGGCCCCGGCGACCAGTCCGTCGACGGACATCAGATGCCCTATGACACCGGCGACGGTGGTCCTGCGGGTCACCTGCTGCTCGCCCTCGAACCACTTGAGCCGTACCGGCGCGTGCCACTCCGAGTCGCCGATGTCCCGCAGCAGCGCGTCGAGCCGCGCCGTCTCGGCGTCGTACGGACTGGCCCAGGCGGGCACGGGGATGCGGGCGGGCCTGCGGCCCAGGCAGTTCTCGAGCACGCGGAAGCGCAGCAGCGGATCGAGGTCCAGGTCGCGGTCGGTGTGCAGCAGGCCCACGGCGTCGCGCAGCCGCAGGGCCTCCTCCGCGCAGGGCGCGCAGTCGCCGAGGTGCGTCTCGACGGCCGCGGTCTCCTCGGCGGAGCAGGCGGACAGCGCCCACGCGCCGAGCAGGGACTTCAGCACGGCGTGCGAGGGCGCCGGGGCCGGCTCGACCGGCGCGTCGGCCGGCGGCAGCGGCGGCGTGAGGGGCGGCTCCAGATCGTCGGCCGCGGACCGCGGGGACGGTATGCGCGGAGCGCCCCGCACCTCGTCGCGGCCGTCGTCGCCGTCCCCGCGGCCGCCCCGGCCGCCGTCGAGAGGCCCGGTCACAGGGACCGTCCGTACGCGGGCGGGGACGAGCCTTCGAGCGGACGCGTGTTGGCGGTGGAGAGCAGCTGGAGGCCGAGGCGGAGCCTGCGTCGGGCCTCGTCCTCGGTGACGCCGAGGTCGGCGGCGGTCTGGCGGTAGTCGCGGCGCTGGTAGTACGCCAGCTCCAGGGCGGCCCGCAGGGGCGCGGGCATGGAGGTGACGATGTAGTCGGCGCGGGCGGCGACGGCGGCCTTGCGGACTTTCTGCTCCAGCTCCTCGGGGGTGCCGTCGCCGCCGTCGGCGAGGGCGGCCGCCTCGGTCTGGCGCAGCCGGTTCACGGCCTGGCTGTTGGTGATCTTGGCGACCCAGGAGCGCAGGGAGCCCTGCTTGGGGTCGTAGGCGTCGGGGTTCTCCCAGATGTAGCCGAAGACCTCGCGGGTCACCTGGTCGGCGGCCGCGTCGTCGTCGAGCACCCGGTGGGCCAGCATGTGGACCAGCGAGGCGAACCTGTCGTAGAGCTCGCCGAGCGCGGCGGCCTCTCCCCGCGCGAGCCGCTGCTGCATCTTGCGGTCCCAGCGCGGCGGTGTGTCCTTTGCCATTCGGCCCCCAAGCCTTGCGCCCCTGTGCGGTGCTTGTCGCGATATCGCCTGTCGCCTGCCCCCGAATGTAATGCGAGGGCGGCGCATACACGCCTCCTTTGCGGCAAGTGCGCCCCCGAAGAGGGCCGGAATGGTAGGGCTCGCAGCGCTCGGGAACCCGCTGTGAGCATCGGGTTTCGCGGGTTGACGGCTGGGCAGCCGCGCAGGAAGGCAGGCTTCCGAATTCCGTAGTCAGCAGTCCGTGTCTGCGTCGTCGAAGGAGAGGTCCAGGCGTGTCGCTCAAGGTGGACGAGACCCGGCGCGACGGGTGGACCGTGCTGCACGTCTGCGGCGAGCTCGATCTGGTCTCCTCGCCGGTGGTACGGCAACGGGTCCACGACGCGGTGGCGGCGGGCAGACACGACGTGGTCCTGGACCTGTCGGAGGTGTTCTTCTGCGACTCCAGCGGCGTGGGCGTGCTGGTCGCCTCGCGCCGCCTGATGCGCTCCTGCCAGGGCAGGCTGCGTCTGATCCTCCCGGCCCACGGCGCGGAGGACGGCTCGCACGTCAACCGCGTCCTGGCGGCGCTGGGCGTGCGCCGCCTCTTCGACGTCTACGCGGACGCGCTGGTGGCGACGGTGGAGGGCGCGGAGCCGCTCTCGGCGTGAGGCGACGCGGGCGGCGGCACGGCGGTGCGATGGCGTGCCCGAGGGGCCGCGTGGCGGGGTGACGGGGTGCCCGAGGGGCGCGTGCTGGCGTGCTGGCGTGCCCGAGGGGCCGCGTGCCGGGGCGACGGGGTGTCCGAGGCGACCGCGTGCCCGCGTGACGACGTGCCCGAGGAGCCCGCATGACCGGTTGACCTGCCATTACGGCGTGACCTGGCACCACGGCGACCGCGTGACCACGTCGCCGACTGATCGCCCGCCGGTCCCGGCGCCGCGCCCCGACGTGACCCTCGTCACCGGACCCGCCCCACCGCCGCCCCCCGGCAGCGCTCTCCGCATGCGACTTCGTACCCCCTGTGACCGATTCCCGTCACCTGGTGCTCACCCGTGCGCAATTCGACGGGTAGTTGCACGCGTCAGCTTCCGGGGTCGTACGCTCCCCGCATGGACAGCGCAGAGTATGAGCGCAAGATCGCTTCTCGCTTCGCCGCCTTTGACCAGGACGGCAATGGCTATATCGACCGTGAGGACTTCAGCGGGGCGGCCGCCGCCCTGCTGGCGGAGTTCTCCACTACCGCCCGCTCCGACAAGGGCCAGGCCCTCTATAGCGGGGCCGAGGCGTTCTGGCAGGGGTTGGCCGGGATCGCCGACGTGGACGGCGACCAGCGGGTCACCAAGCCGGAGTTCGTGACCGGCGCGGTGAAGCGGCTTCGCGACAATCCCGAGCGGTTCGCCGAGATCGCACGCCCCTTCCTGCACGCCGTCGTCGCGATCGCCGACGAGGACGGCAAGGGAGTGAAGCCATCCGCCGCCGAGCGCGTGCTGCGCGTGCTGGGCGTGCCGCCCGAGACCGCCTCCCAGGTGGCGGCGGCTCTGGACGCCGACGCCGACGGGCGGATCAGCGAGGACGAGATCCTCTCCGCCTTCGCCGCGTACTACGTCACCCCCGCCCCCGACGCGTAGGACTCAGGAGTACCGCTCCCTGAGCTTGTACTTGAGCACCTTGCGCAGGGTCTCGTTCCGGGGGAGGGCGTCCACGACCTCCAGCTGCTCCGGCAGCTTGTGCACGGACAGCCCCTCCCCCCGCAGATACGCGGTCACCGTCTGAAGCGTCAGCTCGCCCGCTCCGGCGGGCTGTTCGATCACCGCGCACACCCGCTCCCCGCGCTCCGCGTCGGGGAGCCCGATCACCGCTGCGTCCGCGACGGCCGCGTGGGCGTGCAGCAGGTCCTCGATCTCCTTCGCGGAGATGTTCTCTCCCTTGCGGATGATGACGTCCTTGAGCCGTCCGGTCAGCACGAGATGGCCCGACGCGGTCATGTGTCCCAGGTCGCCGGTGCGGAGGAAGCCCTCGCCGTCGAAGGCGGCCGCGCTCTGGACCGGGTCCAAGTAGCCCTGGCAGACCGCTTCGCCGCGCAGCCGCACCTCGCCGTCGACCCCGGCCGGCAGGGGCTTGCCGTCCTCGTCGGCGATCCGGATCTCCATGCCCGCCGGCGGGCGCCCCTCCGTCGTGGCGAGGTTCTCCGCGGTGTCGTCCGGCGCGCCCATAGTGATCATCGGGACCTCGGTCATGCCGTAGCCGTGGGTGAGCTGGCAGCCCATCTCCCGTACGACCGCGTGGTAGACCTCCGGCGGCTTGGGCGCCCCGCCCCCGGCGAGCAGCCGCAGGCTCGGGATGAGCGGGCGCTGCGGCTGCTTGCGTTGCTCGGCGAGGAACATCGAGTAGAAGGCCGTGGAGCCGCCCGCGACGGTCACCCCGTGCGCGCGGTACGCCTCCAGCGCCTCGGGCAGCGCGAAGTGCTCGAACATGACCGCGGGGAAGCCGTACAGCAGCAGCATCACTGTGTAGTCGGGTCCCGCGATGTGCGCGAAGGGGAAGGCCATCGACCCGACGTCCCGGGACGACAGCCGCAGCGCGTGCGCCAGGCAGGAGCCGCCCGCGATCAGCGAACGGTCGGTGTGCAGCACGCCCTTGGGGTCCGAGGTCGTGCCCGAGGTCCAGTAGATCCAGCGCACGTCCGTGCCGTCGGCCGGCGGCGGGGGCAGTACGGCGGGATCGCCGTCGGGCAGGACGTCGTACGCCGGGAAGACGAGCGGCGGCTCGGGCAGCTCCAGCGCGAGCCGGTGGGCCATCCTCGTGTGGTCGAAGCCCCGCCACCGGCCCGGCGTCGCGAAGAACGACGCCTTCGACTCGCGCAGCGCGAACCCGACCTCCCGCTCCCGGTAGAAGGGGATGACCGGCGACTGCACCGCGCCGATCCGGGCGAGCGCGAAGGAGAGCAGCGCCGTCTCGATACGGGTGGGCAGCTGCCAGGCGACCACGCTGCCGGGCCGCACCCCCAGCCCCCACAGCCCGGCCGCGACCCGCTCGGAGCGGTCCCGCAGCCCGGCGAAGTCGAGGGTGCGGTCGTCTTGGAGGAGGACCGGGCGGTCCGGGGTGAGGTCCGCCCTGCGCTGGACGAGCTCCCAGAGCGTGCGCGATGCGCCCAGGGCGTGTGCGGTCTCGTTCCTGCCCGTGGTCTCGTCCATGCCCGTACCCCTCCATAACTGACGGTTAGTCAGATCATGCGGGAGAGCGTAGGGCTCCGCGCCTTGTCGGTCCAGAGTCCGCGGAGCTAGCCTGAAATCTGACTGACCGTCAGCTATGGACACGGAGGGCGTCGGTGGACCTCGCCTGCACGGAGGAAGAGGAATCCTTCAGAGCCGCGCTGCGGGAGTGGCTCGGGCGGACGCTGCCCAAGCTGCCGCCGAAGCCCGACCCGGGCGACTGGCCGGGCCGCCGCGCCTACGACCTCGGCTGGCAGAAGACGCTGTACGACGCCGGGTACGGGCAGCTCCACTGGGAGGCCTCCCCGACCCAGCGCCTGATCTTCCTCGAGGAGACCGAGCTCGCCGGAGCGCCCTACGTCGGCGCGAACTTCGTGGGCCTGCTGCACGCGGGCCCCACCGTCGCCGCCGAGGGCACGCCCGAGCAGCGCGCCCGCTGGCTGCCGCCGATCCTGCGCGGCGACGAGGTCTGGTGCCAGGGCTTCAGCGAGCCCGACGCGGGCTCGGACCTCGCCTCGCTGCGCACAAGGGCCGTCCGCGACGGCGACTCCTACGTGGTCTCCGGCGCCAAGATCTGGACCTCCCACGCCGAGGTCGCCGACTGGTGCGAGCTGCTCGTCCGCACCGACCCCGACGCCCCCCGGCACCGAGGCATCACCTGGCTCGCGATGCCTATGGACGCGCCCGGCGTCACGGTCCGCCCGCTGCGCACGCTCGCCGGCTCCGCCGAGTTCGCCGAGGTGTTCCTCGACGAGGTCAGGGTGCCGGTCGCCAACCGGGTCGGCGCGGAGAACGACGGCTGGCGCGTCACCATGGTCACCCTCTCCTTCGAGCGCGGCGCCGCCTTCGCCGGCGAGGTCGTGGCCTGCCGCCGCACCCTGGCCGAGCTGGCCCGCGCGGCGCGGCGGAGCGGCAGCTGGGACGACACCGCGCTGCGCCGCCGACTGGGGCGGCTGAACGCGGAGTTCACGGCGCTGTGGCGGCTCATCCAGTGGAACGTCAGCGAGTCGCAGCGCGGCGGAGGCGTCCCCGGCGTCGGAGGCTCCGTCTTCAAGCTGCGCTACTCCCACGCCCGCCAGGAGCTGTACGAGGCGAGCGCCGAGGTCCTCGGGCCCGACGCGCTCGACCTGTCCTGCCCGTGGACGCTGGACCGGCTCTCCTCCCTCTCGTACACCATCGCCGCCGGAACCTCCCAGATCCAGCAGAACATCGTCGCCGAGCGGATCCTCGGCCTGCCGAAGGGCCGCTGACCGTGGACTTCCAACTGACCGACGACCAGAAGGCGTTGCAGGGCGGGATACGGGAGATGCTGGCCCGCCGCTTCGGCCGCGAGGCCCTGCGCGCGGCCGTGGAGCGCCCAGGGCGTCTGGACCGCGCGCTCTGGCGGGAGCTGGGCGAGCTGGGGTTCTTCGCACTGCGGCTGCCGGAGTCCCGGGGCGGCGTCGGGCTCGGGCTGCCCGAGGCCGTGCTCGCCTTCGAGGAGGCGGGGAGGGCCCTGCTGCCCGGGCCGCTGGTGGCCACGCATCTGGCGGCCGGGCGGATCGAGGGCGCGGCCGAGGGGGAGAAGGCGGTCGCTATGGCGGACGGCGCGCTGGCGGCCTGGCTGGAGGCCGCGGACGAGGTCCTCGGCGACACCGCGGGCGCCGTGCCGATCCAGTCCGTCGACCCGCTCACCCCGCTGCACCGGCTGCCCGGCGGACACGGGCTGCCCGGCGGACACGGGCGGGCCGCACCCGACCCCGCCCTTGCCCCCGATCCCGTCGCCGTGCTCCTCACCGCCGCCGAGCAGCTCGGCAGCGCGGCGCGCACGACCGAGACGAGCGTCCAATACGCCAAGGAGCGCCACCAGTTCGGCCAGCCCATCGGCGGCTTCCAGGCAGTCAAACATCTATGTGCCCAGATGCTCGTACGCACGGAGCTCGCGCGCGCCGCCGTCTACGCGGCCGCCGTCACCGAGGACTTCGCCGAGATCGCCGGGGCCAAGCTGCTCGCCGACGAGGCGGCCGTGTGCAACGCCCGCGACTGCCTCCAGGTCCACGGCGGCATGGGCTTCACCTGGGAGGCCGACGTCCACCTCCACCTCAAGCGGGCATGGGTGCGCGGCCTGATGGGGCTGAGCGCGGCGGAGGCCCAGGAGATCCAGGCGCAGGCGCTGGCGGCCCGGGCGTGGGCGGGGGACGGGGATTCGGCGGGGGAGGCGTTGGCCTCAGCACTCTGAAGCGTCACCGAGAGTTGACGCACAGCGCTCGAGCGATGATCGAACGTTGATATCGGGTTGTGTCCTTCCCGCGACTCGTCACGGGCCGGAGTCGGGGTCCTGCTCCGGTACTCTCCGGTGGATGCGAGTCGTTCCGAGGGCCATTTTCCACGGTGTTGCCGATTCGGCTGCACCGGACCCGGGAATGCGCGCTGCTCGCCCCGGATGGGTATGGGCTGCGCTCTGCTGTTCGACTCCCCGCAACGTGCGTCGCACAGTATGCACTACGGGTACTCCTTCGCGCTGGAATATGCCCGAAGCGCTTGTTGCGGTGACTGTACGTCAACCATGCTGTCCCACAAGGGAGTCACGTTCAGTGACCTTGTTGAGGACCTTGTCGAGGCGCGAGGCGATGTGTCCGCCGGTTCGGATGGTGTGAGCGGTGCAGGTGCTTCAGGTTCAGCTGGAGGTCGGGGCCGATCCCGCGGAGGTGGGGCGAGCCCGGAGGTGGGCCCGCTCGCGCCTGGCCGGGTCGGGCATAGGAGACGACGAGCCGCTCGCCGACACATTGATCCTGCTGATCTCCGAGCTGGTCACCAACGCCGTGGTGCACACCGGCTGTCCGGCCGTGCTGCGCATGCTCTTCGGCGCGGGAGCGACGGAGGCGGGCACGGTCCGCGTGGAGGTCGCCGACATCAGCGCCTGCCCGCCGCGCCCCCGCCACGCCAAGGGCGAGGACACCAACGGCCGCGGCCTGGAGCTGGTCGACGGACTCGCCGACCGCTGGGGCTGGCAGCCGGAGGGCGCCGGCAAGTCCATCTGGTGCGAGGTGGACCGATGCGCACCGGTCGTGGCGAGGGGGGCGTACGAACCGACGTCCTCCGGGGCGTATAAGACCGGCGCGTTCGGCGCGGAGTCATACGAGCCGTCGTGCGCCGTCACACACCGGGCATAAGGTGTAAATCCCAGATTCGCTGTTGACGGACGGATTCCGTCTGATCACCCTTGGGTGAGCGATTCGCTGCGAGGGGACGCCGAGGGCCCGGGCGAGGTCCGACCTCGGCGAGTGCGGGTCGCGGGCTCGGCGTCGGCTCTTTCGGGGCGGAGGAGCAGCACGAGGTGCGCCGTAGCGAGCGGGTGGCGGCCGTGGTGCCGTGCTCGGGGCGCGCATTGGACGTGCCGCCACCCGTGGAAAGACCCGCTCACCCTCCCCGTGAGACCTGCCTCCCCCCGCGTCAGAGGATCGCGACCGGGGCGACGGGGGTTCCCGTGCCGCCGACGAACGGCTCGGGCATCGCGGAGAGCAGGAAGGCGTAGCGCCGCTCTTCCGCACAGGCTGTGGACAAGTTCTCCAGATTCCAGTTCTGCCCCTGAAGCATCCCCATCTCGACGAGGTCGAGGGCGTGCACGGGCAGCCAGAGGTTCTCGATCTCCGGCGGGAAGATCTCGAAGGTGAGGGTGTCGTTCGCGACGGCGGCGACGTCGTGGGCGTGGAACCACTCGGGCGTACGGACGGACAGGCCCGGGGACGGATATCCGTAGCCGTGCTTGTCGCCGCCCAGCGCCAGCTGAATCTGCCCCGTCCGTACGAGAACGATGTCGCCGGACCGGACCGTGACCCCCGCGAGCTCGGCGGCCTCGTCCAGGTCCTCGGGCGTCACGGCGTGGTCGCCGGGCAGCCGGTCGAGCCCCTTCGCGCGGGCCACGTCGAGCAGCACGCCGCGCGAGACGATGTGCGGCGCCTTGTCGA
The DNA here is from genome assembly GCF_040681075.1 of Streptomyces sp. NPDC051907. Lineage (NCBI taxonomy): Bacteria > Bacillati > Actinomycetota > Actinomycetes > Kitasatosporales > Streptomycetaceae > Streptomyces > Streptomyces sp. NPDC051907. Next base: position 42,397 of record NZ_JBFAYB010000078.1, read on the forward strand.
TGCCGCTGAACTCGGAGCGGCCGTGCGCGGTGACGGTGTCGGCGGGGCGGCCGTTGTAGATCTTCCCCGAGTGCGAGACATGCGTCAGGGCGTCCCAGTGGGTGGCCGCCTGCAGGCCCATGGTCACGGCGTCGTCGCTGGTGGCGACCGTGCCGGGGCCGAAGAGCTCCTGGTTGATCTGGACCATGGTGTGCAGGGGGTTGACCCTGCCCGGGATGAGGCCGGTCTGGATGCCGTCCTGGTGGAGGGGGAGGGCGAGCGGGACGCGGCGGCCGGTGCGTATCTCGGCGGCGGCGCTGCGGACCACGTCGTCGGTGATCAGGTTGAGGGCGCCGATCTCGTCGTCGGCGCCCCAGCGGCCCCAGTTGTTCACGCGCTTGGCGATGTCGTGGAACTGGGGTGGCAGCGCTGGCCGTGACATCGGGCCTCCTGGGGCTTGTGCTCGGGTATCTGACTGACCGTAGAATCTAACGGTCCGTCAGAAACCGCGGGAAGGGGCCAGGCGTGGGGAACTTCTTGGCAGGCAAGGTCGTCGCCGTGACCGGAGCGGGGCGCGGCATCGGCAGAGCGGTGGCCCTGGCCGCGGCGGCGGAGGGGGCGCGGGTCGTCGTCAACGACTACGGCGTCTCCATCGAGGGCGGCGAGCCCACCTCGGACGTCGCGACGTCGGTCGTCAAGGAGATCGTCGCGGCCGGCGGCTCGGCCGTCGCCGTGGCCGACGACATCTCCACGATGGCCGGCGGCCAGCGGATCGTGGACGTGGCGCTGGCGGAGTACGGACGCATCGACGGCGTCGTGTGCGTGGCCGGAATCCTGCGCGAGCGGATGCTCTTCAACATGTCCGAGGAGGAGTGGGACCCGGTCGTCGCGACGCACTTGAAGGGGACGTTCACGGTCTTCCGCGCGGCGTCGGCGGTGATGCGCCAACAGGGCGGCGGCACGCTGATCGGCTTCACCAGCGGCAACCACCAGGGATCGGTGGCGCAGGCCAACTACTCGGCCGCGAAGGGCGGGATCATCTCGCTCGTGCGCAGCGCGGCGCTGGGCCTGCACAAGTACGGCGTGACGGCGAACGCGATCGCCCCGGTGGCACGGACCCGGATGTCGGCGAACGTCCCCATGGAGCTGAAGGAGATCGGCGAGCCGGAGGACGTGGCGGCGCTGGTCGTCTACCTGCTCTCCGACCGCGCGAAGGCGGAGGCCATCACAGGCCAGGTCTACACGATCGCGGGCCCCAAGATCGCGGTCTGGGCCCAGCCGAGAGAACTGCGGGCGGGCTACGCGGAAGGCGCCTGGACCCCGGAGAAGATCGCCGACTTCCTCCCGGGAACAGTGGGCACGGACCCGATGCCGCTCCTGACGATGCTGGAGGAGATGGCGAGGGCGGCGGCGGAGAGGAAGGGGTAGGGGGCCATCCAAGCCTCGTGGGGGTCCCCCCGGACGAAGTCTGGGGGAGTTTGAGGCGGGATCCCAGCCTCGTGGGGGTCCCCCCGGACGAAGTCTGGGGGAGTTTGAGGCGCGGGGTCCGGGGCAGCGCCCCGCGGGCAGCCCGCACAGGGCACGTCACCGTCGCCCCGGGGGGCTTCGCCCCCGTACGGCCTTCGGCCGTGTCCTCAATCGCCGGACGGGCTGAAAATCCAGC
>NZ_JBFAYB010000079.1:0-44032 GCF_040681075.1 Streptomyces sp. NPDC051907
ACGCGGGCGCACGGCGCGCTCGATCCGCCGGCCGCTCGCCCGGGCGCCCGGCCGAGGGCGGCCCTGCGCTCGCCGCGCTCGACTTCCACTCGAGTCGCGGCTGGCATCTTTTCGAGGGTGTCGACGACCTGGAAGGGTTCCCCATGAGCCAGACACCGCACGTCCGCCCCGCGGACTCCTTAGAGCCCGCCGGCCCAGCGGCGGGCTCGTCCTCACGGCGGCGGTCGGGCCGCTCGTCCGCCGAGCGCGGGGTCCGGCGGTGGCCGGTGATCCTGCTGCGCTGCCTGATCACCGCGTTCTTGGTGCTGACCCTCGTACAGCCCGTGCTGGCCGGGATGTTCGTCACCGGCGAGGTGGACCTGCTGGAGCTGCACGAGATCAACGCGCACACCATCAGCTTCCTGTCCTGGCTGCTGGTCGTCAGCGCCGTGCTGCTGTGGCGGCCCGGTCGCGGCCCCCTCTGGCCGATCCCGGTCGCCCTTCTCCTGTCGGTCCTGGTGCAGATGCAGTCGGGGTGGGGCTTCTCGCGGGCGCTCGAACTGCACATCCCCGTCGGCGTGGCCCTGACCGCCGGCGCCACCGCCCTCGCCTACTGGGCGTTCTCCTACCGCGGCGGCCGCCGATGAGCACGCAGCGGAGGCCTCCCCTGTCCCGGCGGCGGCTGCTGGGGCTGGCCGGCGCGATGGGCGCGGCCGCCGCGGCCGGCGCCGCGGGCTGCGGCAGCCTCGGCCGGGAGGTGGCCGGCGAGCTGCTCGCCAGCTCCGCCGAGCTTCCCCAGCCGTTCCAGATCCCGCTGCCCGTGCCGAAGACCGCCGTGCCGGTGGGCGCCGCCGGCGGGGTCGACCGCTACGAGCTGGTGCAGCGGGTCGCCGACGTGGAGATCCTGCCCGGCCTCAAGACCAAGGTCTGGGGGTACGACGGAACCTTCCCGGGCACGACCGTCGTCGGCCGCTCGGGCCGGCAGATCGTCGTCAGGGTGCGCAACGAACTGCCCGTGCCCACCTCCACCCACCTCCACGGCGGCGTCCAGGCCCCCGAGTCCGACGGCTATCCGACCGATCTCGTCGTGCCCAAGGGCTACCGCCACGACCCCGCCGCCGGCCACGGCGGCCACGGCGGGGCGATGCAGGTGGCCCCGGCGGACTGGACGCTGTCGCAGGGCGCGAAGGACTACACGTATCCGCTGGACCAGCCCGCGGCGACGCTCTGGTACCACGACCACCGGATGGACTTCAGCGCGCCGCAGGTCTGGCGCGGGCTCGCCGGGATGCTGCTCGTGCACGACGACGAGGAGGAGCGGCTCGGGCTGCCCTCCGGCGAACGGGACGTGCCGCTGATGATCTGCGACCGAGCCTTCGAGGAGGACGGCGCGCTGCGCTATCCGTCCCTCGACCCGTCGCTGACCGGCGCGCCCGGCGTCGAGGACGCCTACATGGAGGGCGTCATGGGCGATGTGATCCTGGTCAACGGCGCGCCCTGGCCCGTCTTGGAGGTCGACGCCGCCCGCTACCGCTTCCGCCTCCTCAACGCCTCCAACGCGCGCCGCTACCGGCTCGCGCTGGAGCCCGGCCCCCGCGAGGGCGCCTCGTTCACGCAGGTGGGCAGCGACGCCGGGCTGCTGGGCGCGCCCCGCTCGCACGAGGAGCTGCCGATCGCTCCCGCCGAGCGGTTCGAGGTGATCGTCGACTTCTCGCGCTACCCGGTGGGGACCAGCGTCACCCTGGTCAACACACTGGGCGAGGGCGGCGCCCGGCGGGTGATGCGGTTCAAGGTCGCCCGGCGCGCGAAGGACGGCAGCAAGGCCCCGTCCAGGCTCGCCGACGTCGAGCCGCTGCGCGCCTCCGCGGCCGTCGCGGAGCGGCAGTTCGACTTCCGGCAGCAGAGCGTCGACGGCGTGCGGATGTGGACGGTCAACGGAAAGCCGTTCCGCTCCTCACAGTTCGCGGCCAGGCCCCGGCTGGGCACTGTCGAGCGCTGGCGCTTCACCAGCGACTTCCACCACCCCGTGCATCTGCATCTGGCGCACTTCCAGGTGCTGGCGCGCAGCGGGAAGCCGCCGCTGGACAGCGACGCGGGCTGGAAGGACACGGTGGACGTGCGCCCGTACGAGGTGGTCGACGTGCTGGCCCGCTTCGGCGGGCACCGCGGCCGGTACATGTTCCACTGCCACAACCTGGAGCACGAGGACATGGCCATGATGGCGAACTTCCAGGTCGTGTAGGGGTGTCGGGCCCCTCGGTCCGGTCGGCTTCGAGCGGCGCGCGACCACAGCGATAGGCCGCTGCGTCACGGTCTGCGCATCGCGGACCCGCCGGCATCTCGGGGGCGGGCCGCAGCCGGCACTGAGAGGGGTTGGGGCGAGCCATGCGCGTACTGTTCACGACCTGGGCCTGGCCGTCGCATCTGTATGCGATGGTGCCGTTGGCATGGGCTTTCCGGGCCGCGGGCCACGACGTCCTGGTGGCGAGCCAGCCGGCCCTGGGCGAGGAGACCGCGCGGACCGGTCTGCCCGCCGCGTCCGTCGGCACGGACGTCGACGCCGTGGGGATGGTGCGGGGCTACGTCCTGCCCGCCGCGAACGACCCGGCGGACGGCGGCGGGCAGGCCCCGCGCACCGGCAAGGGCCCGCGCGCGATGCAGATGTTCTACGCGCACGCCGACTCCATGACGGACGACCTGGCGCGGCTGGCCCGCGACTGGCGCGCCGACGCGGTGGTGTTCGAGCCGACGGCGCTGGCCGGGCCGATCGCGGCCGCGGCGGCGGGCGTTCCGGCGGTGCGCCTGCTGTACGGAACCGATCTGATGGGGCGCGCCCGCGCGCTGCTGCCGCAGGTCCTCGCGCCGCTCGCCGAGCGCAACGGCGTCGGCGCGTTCGACCCGTTCGGCCTGCTGACCGTCGACCCGTGCCCGGACGACTTCCAGGTACCGGTCGACCATGCGCGCCTGGCCATGCGGTACGTCCCCTTCAACGGCCCCGGCGGGCCGCCTCGTCCCCCGCTCGGCCCGCCGGGGACCGCACGTCGCCGCGTGGTGGTGACCTGGGGTCACACGATGGCGAAGCTGGCGCCCGAGCGTTTCTTGGCGCCCCTCGTCGCGAACGCCCTCGCCGGCCCTGAGACCGAGGTCGTCCTCGCGGTGTCCGCCGGGCAGCGTCCGCTGCTGGGCGAGCTCGCGCCGGACGTCCGGGTCGTCGAGGACACCCCGCTGCATCTGTTGACCGACCACGCCGACCTGGTCGTCGCGCACGGCGGCGCGGGCACCGTGCTGACGTCGCTGCGGGCGGGCGTGCCGCTGCTGCTCGTACCGCAGCTGCCCGACCACCTCGGCCACTCGGGCCGGGTGCTCGCCACCGGCGCCGGCGAGGTGCTGACGCGGGACGAGGCGACGCCCGAGCGGCTGCGCGCCGAGGCGCGGAAGCTGATCTCCGGCGACGCGCACCGCGCCGCCGCGGACAAGCTGCGCGAGCAGATGCTGGGCCTGCCGTCCCCGGCCGAACTGGTCGCCGAGATCGAGTCGAGGGTGGTCGCATGTGCGGCATAGCGGGGTGGGTGGACTTCCAGCGCGGGCTGCGCGAGGAGACGTCCACGGTGCGGACCATGGTGGCGCAGCTCGCCAACCGCGGCCCCGACGCGGAGGCCGTGTGGGCTGACGACCGGGCCGCGCTGGGCCACCGCAGGCTCGCCGTGATCGACGTGGACGGCAGCCCGCAGCCGATGGTCGCCGAGGAGGACGGCCGCGTCCTCGCGGTGCTGGTGCACAACGGCGAGATCTACAACTTCCGTCGGCTGCGCGCCCAGCTGGAGTCGCTCGGCCACCGCTTCCGCACCGCCGGCGACACCGAGGTCGTGCTGCGCGCCTACCTCGAGTGGGGCGAGCGCTGCGCCGAGCGGCTGGAGGGCATGTTCGCCTGCGCCGTGTGGGATCCGCGCTCCGGCCGGCTGACGATGTTCCGGGACCGGCTGGGCATCAAGCCGCTGTACTACGCCGAGACCGCCCACGGCCTGGTGTTCGGCTCCGAGCCCAAGGCGCTGCTCGCCCACCCGTCGGTGGAGTGCGCCGTCGACACGGAGGGCCTCGCCGAGCTGCTGGCGTACATCGCCACGCCCGGCCACGCCGTCTACCGCGGCATGCGGGAGGTCCCCGCGGGCCATGTGGCCGTCGCACGGGACGGATCGCTCGTCGAGTCCCGCTACTGGACGCTGCCCAACCACGAGCACCCCGACGACCTCCCGACCACCGTGGACACCGTGCGGGGGCTGCTCCAGGAGTCCGTCTCCAGCCATCTGGTCTCCGACGTCCCGCTGTGCACGCTGCTCTCGGGCGGCGTCGACTCCAGCGCCATCGCGGCGATGGCCGCCGCCGACGGGCGGCGCCCCAAGACCTTCGCCGTGGACTTCGAGGGGCACACCGAGCGGTTCCGCAAGGACTTCTGGCACGAGGACCCGGACGCGCCGTACGCCGCCGAGGTCGCCCGCCACGTCGGCGCGGACCACGAGCCGGTGGTGCTGCGCACCTCCGACCTCGCCGACCCGGTGGTCGACGCGGCGGCGCTGCGCGCCCAGGACCTGCCGCGCCCGATCCCGGACATGGACCGCTCGCTGTATCTGCTGCTGCGCTCGGTGCGCCAGCGCTCCACGGTCGCGCTGATGGGCGAGGTCGCCGACGAGCTCTTCGGCGGCTACCAGTCCTTCCGCGACCCGACGCTGGTGGACACCGCGAACTTCCCCTGGGTCACGATGGGCCTGCGGGTCGCCCCGCACGGCATGAGCACCGGGCTGCTCGACCCCGGCTTCCTGAAGAAGATCGACGTGCCGGGGTACTCGGCCCAGCGGTACGCGGAGACGGTCGCCGAAGTCCCGCGCGTGCCGGGCGAGTCCGACCAGGAGCACACCATGCGCGTGGTCGGCCACGCCCATCTGTCGCGCTGGCTGCCGCTGCTGCTCTCGCGCGACGACCGGCTGAGCATGGCGGTCGGCCTGGAGCTGCGCGTTCCGTACTGCGACCACCGGCTGGTGGAGTACGTCTACAACATCCCGTGGGGGATGAAGACGGCGGACGGCCGGGAGAAGAGCGTGCTGCGCTCCGCCGTCGCCGATCTGCTGCCCGCCTCGGTGACCCAGCGGCGCAAGAGCCCCTTCCCGATCACGCAGGACCCGCGCTACGGCGAGGTGCTGCGCAGCCGCTTCAACGAGGTGGTCGCCGATCCCGCCAGCCCGGTGCGTCCGCTGCTGGACGGCCCGGCCTGCACGGAGCTCGCCAAGGAGGACCGCCCGATCGCGGTGGACGGCTGGGGCGAGCGGCGGAACGTGGAGATGGTGCTCCAACTGGACGCGTGGCTGCGGCACTACCGCGTACGACTCGACATCTGAGAGGGGCAAGAGCCCATGCTGCAAGAGGAGCTCAAGGAGCTCGCGGCGCCGATCCTGGACAAGGTCAAGGCGCATCCGTTCTGGTCGGGGCTGCGGGACGGGTCGCTGCCCGCCGAGTCGCTGGCCCACTTCGTCCAGCAGGACACCGGCTATCTGCTGCCCTTCTACTCCCGCGCGCTGGCCCGCACGGCCGCCGCCGCCCGCAGCGACGAGCATGTTTCGCTGCTCGCGCGCTCGATCAGCGGGACGCTGGAGGCGCGCGACAAGCTGCGCGAGGCGTACGGGTCGCTGGCGGCCGAGCTGGACGCGCCGGCGCTGGACCCCGAGGCCGCGGTCGATCCCGCCACGCACGCGCACTGCGCGTTCTTCCAGGCGGCGAGCGCGCGGTCGTTCGCGGCGGGCTTCGGGGCGCTGCTTCCGATGGTGTGGTTCAACTACCAAATCTCCAATGACCTGTTGGAGCGGCACACGCCCGGCTCGCGCTACGCGCCCTGGATCGAGGTCTACCACCCGGGCGAGGGCTACGGCTACGCCGTGCAGGCCTTCATGGGGACCGCCGACCGGCTGGGCGAGGAGTTCGGCGCGGTCGAGCGGGCCGAGTTCGTCAAGCACTTCAGCGTCAGCACTCGCTATGAGTGGGCCTTCGCCGAGGCCGCCTGGTCCAGGCCGTCCTGGCCGTTCTGACACACCGTATACACACTGATCGGAAGGGACTGCTGTGAGCACCCAGACCCCGCCCAGGTACCCGTTCGCGTGGACCCCGCCCATGCAGGTCCCCGAGGCGCTGCGCAATGTGCACAAGTCGTCGGCGATGGAGGTGACCCTGCCGAGCGGGGACGTCGCCACGCTGGTGACCCGTTACAAGGACGTGCGGGCGCTGTTCGCCGACAAGCGCCTCTCGCGCAATATCGCCCGCCCCGACTGCGCGCGGATCTCCAAGGACAACGACCTGTTCATGGACCCGAACATCGACCCGGACCCGCCGGAGCACACCCGGGTGCGGTCGCTGGTCACCAAGGCGTTCACGGCCCGCCGCATCGAGGCGCTGCGGCCGTATGTGCAGCAGGTCGCCGATCAGCTGCTGGACGAGATGGAGGCCGGCCCCCAGCCGGTCGAGCTGAACGAGGCGCTGGCCTTCCCGCTGCCGATCATGGTGATCTGCAAGCTGCTCGGCGTGCCGGCCGAGGACCGCGACCAGTTCCGCGCCTACGTCGACGGCTTCCTGTCGGTGACCAAGCTGTCGCCGGAGGAGGTCGGCCAGTGCCGGCAGAACCTGTGGAAGTACCTGGGCGACCTGATCGACTCCAAGCGGGACAACCCGGGCGACGACCTGGTCAGCGAGCTGATCCGGGTCCGCGACGACGAGGACGACAGCCGGCTCAACGAGCATGAGCTGCACTTCTGGACACAGGGTCTGCTGATCGCCGGATACGTCACGACGGCCAGCCAGATCGGCACCGGCACGGCGGTGCTGCTGCACCACCCGGAGTTCGTACGGGCGATCCAGGCGGACTGGTCGCTGGTGCCGTCGACCGTCGAGGAGCTGCTGCGCACGCAGATCATGGGCTCGTCGGTGGGGACCATGCGGTACGCGATCGACGACATCCCGCTCTCGGACGGCACGGTCATCAAGAAGGGCACCAGCGTCCTGCTCTCCGAGGAGGGCGCGAACATGGACCCGGAGGTCTTCGACTGCCCCTTCGAGCTGGACATCCGCCGCAAGGAGAACCACCACATGACCTTCGGCGCGGGCCTGCACTACTGCGTGGGCGCGGCGCTGGCCCGGATGGAGCTCCAGGTCGCCACCGAGTCGCTGCTGCGCCGGTTCCCGAACATCAGGCTGGCGGCGCCGGCGGAGGAGCTGCCGCGTGCGCTGGGCGGGTTCATGGAGGGATTCACCGAGATCCCCGTCGAGTGGTGAGGTGAGCGGTATGCGGGTGACGGCCAACTCCGAGACGTGCGCGGTGAGCAGTCTGTGCGTGTACCGGGTGCCGGGGGTCTTCGACCAGGACGAGGACGGTCTCGTCCAGGTCCTGGACGAGACGCCGGCGGAGGAGCTGTACGAGGAGATCCGGCGGGCGGCGAGGGGCTGCCCGACGAAGTCCATCAAGGTCCACGAGGACAGCGAGGCGCCGGCGACGACCTGACACGCCGCGGGCGAGGGCCCCTGGCACCGGGAACCATTCCGGGCCGGGGGCCCTTGGCGTGGGCGGCGGGGGGGCGCGACGGGTCGCCGGCTACGCGGGCGGGTTCCTGCCGGCCGGGGTGGCGGGTTCGGCGTACGCCTGGAGGATGGCCTCCGCGTGCGGTGGCGGCGGGGGGTGGACTTCGACCGGTCCCTGCGGGTGTGAGGGCGGGCGCGCGGGGATGCAAGGGGGCCCCGGCACGGGAGCCCACCGGGCTTGCGACCGGTACGGGACTCGACCGCAACCTATCCGCCGCGCGGGGGCCACCGGCCCGCCGGCACCATCGCGGGCTGCGGACGACTCGGGGCGCCCGGGCGCAACCGGCTCCCCGCGTGCGGGAGACGCGGCTCGCCAGCCGTACGGGACTCGGCCCAACCAGTCCCCCGGCCGCGGGAGACCACCAGCCCCCAGCCCCGCCGCAGGACGCGGACCCCAACCAGTCCCCCACCCCAACCCACCCCACCGCACGACGCAGGGCCCGGGCGCCTCCGAAGAGGGAGTCCGGGCCCTGCTCTCGTGCCGGGGGAATCAGGCCGTGCGGGACAGCAGTTGAGCGACCGCCGTCTTCAGCGCGCCCGTCGGGTCGGGCGCCGCGCCCTCGGAGCGCCAGGACACGAATCCGTCCGGGCGCACCAGCACCGCGCCGCCCGGCTCGATGCCGTACGCCTTGGCCAGACCCGGACCCGCCGCCGTGTACTGCGCGCCCGGTCCGCCGATGCGGTGCGCGGCGATCGCGACGCCGAGGTCCTCGGCGACGGTCTTCGCCGCGTCCGCCCACGCCTGGCCGTCCTCGGCGGTGAGGACCACCGGGGTGCGGCCGTACAGGTCGAGCACGGAGACGGTCTCGCCGTCGCGCTCCAGCTCCAGATGCGGCGCCCTGGTGCCGGGCTCCCCGCTGAGCTGCTGCGGGGAGACGGGCGGGCCCGGGGTGTAGCGGTAGCCGAAGACCGTGGTGGCGTACGCGTCCGCCTGGTCCTGGCCCTCCCCTTCGTCGCCCGTGCGCTCCTGCATCATCCCGAGCGCCTGCTGGAGCGTCATCCAGGCGACCGGGTGCCGCTCCGTCTGGTAGGTGTCGAGCAGCTCGGACTCCGCCTCGCCGTCGAGCACCGCGGCCAGCTTCCAGGCGAGGTTGCTGGCGTCCTGGATGCCGAGGCTCGCCCCGAACCCGCCGGTGGGCGGCACCAGGTGGGCCGCGTCGCCGACCAGGAAGACCCGGCCCTGACGGTACTCGCGGGCCACCTGCGCGCCGATGACGAAGCTCAGCCACTTCGCCCCGCCGGCGGGCAGCTGCGCGACGATGCCGACCTCCAGGTCGGGCTCGCCGATCGCGGCCCGGACCAGCTCGATCGCCTTCTCCTCGGTGATGGAGTCGAGGGTGTCCCCCGGCGGCATCCCCGTAGCGAAGATCCAGCGCTCCTTGCCGTCGTGCGCGAACAGGATGGTCGACGGCGCGGGCTTGTCCAGGTAGCAGACGCCGACCGGACGGCCGCGGGCCGCCTTGCTCAGGTCGGCCTCGAAGAGCACCGAGACGGTGGTCGCGAACTCGCCGGGGCCGTCGGTCTCGATGCCGAGCGTGCTGCGGATCGGGCTGCGACTGCCGTCGGCCGCCACCAGGTACTTGGCGCGGACCGTGCGCTCGGCGCCCGTGCCGGTGTCCTTCAGCACGGCGGTGACGCCGTCCTCGTCCTGCTCGAAGGAGACCAGCTCGGTGGAGAAGGCGAGCTCGGCGCCCAGCTCCCCGGCACGCTCGCGCAGCAGGTGCTCCAGCCGGTCCTGGTCGATCGGCGCCCACTCGCAGGGGCTGACCGAACCGCTCGGGTCGGGCTGGTCGGTGGGCCCGCTGAAGATCTCCGGGCCCGCCAGCGTCTCGGCGCGGATCATCAGCAGCTTGCTGAAGTCCGTGGCGAGGCTGGCCTCGGACCAGATGCGGTCCTCCAGGCCGACCTGCCGGTACAGCTCGACGGTGCGCGGATTGACGCCGCGCGAGCGCGGGTGGCTGAGAGTGTCGGGGTGCCGCTCGACCACGAGCGAACGTATCCCGTGCCAGCCGAGGAAGACCGCGGTCGACAGCCCGGTCACGGCGCCTCCGACGACGAGGACCGGGACCTCCTCAGTGGTCTTGCTCATGGACGGACTTCCTTTCCTCGGGTCGTCACTTGCGGCGCCGCGCTCAGCCGGCCTTGCGGCAGATGACGACCGTGTCGTAGTCGCTGAGCGGCTTGACCTCGGTGGAGGCGAAGCCCGCGTTCTTGGCGTGCTCGAGAAGCTCGGAGGTCGGGTACTCGGAGCCGCCGTCGGTGACGAGCAGCATGTCGAGGCTGATCACCAGGTTCTCGACGTGGTCGGGCTGGTCGTCGAGCATCCGGTCGTAGACGATCAGCGCGCCGCCGGGGTTGACCGCGTCGAAGGCCTTGGCCACCAGGTCGCCGCGCTGCTGGCGGTCCCAGTCGTGCAGCACATGGCCCATGGTCACCACGTCGGCCTTCACGGGCAGCGGGTCGGTGAAGAAGCTGCCGCCGTGGAAGTGGACCTTGCCGGTCAGCCCGTAGCTCTCGATGTGCTCCTCGAAGAGCGGCGCCATCGGGGGCAGGTCGAAGACATGGCCCTCGAGGTGCGGCTGGTTCTTCACGATGATGGAGCAGAGGTTGCCGCGGGCGCCGCCGACGTCCAGGACGGACTTCGACTTCGACCAGTCGAACTTGCCGACCAGCTCGGGGCCCACGACATGGGTGAGGGCGTCCATCATGTGCACGAACTGCTTGAGGATGTGCGGGTTCTCGACCACGACGTCGAAGTGGGAGCCGGACTGCTGCTCGCCGGTGCGCAGCGCCTCGCCGAGTCGGCCCCAGGCCGGGTAGAGGTTGCGGTTGGAGCGCTCGAGGAAGCCGCCCACCCAGGTACGCTCGCCGCGCACGAGGTAGGTGTCGGCGCCCTGGGCGTTGCGGTAGCCGCCGTCCGCGCGCTCCAGCAGGCCCAGGGCCGTCAGCAGGTTCAGCCAGTCGCTCAGGCCGCGGCCGTGCAGTCCGAGCTCCTTGCGGATCTCCTCCTCGCTCGAGGCCCCCCTCTTGTGCAGCGTCGTGAACAGATCCAGTTCGACTGCGGTCAGCAGCGCCTTGGCGTCGCAGAACGCATTGCTCAGCCGGATGATTCCGGCCGGCGTGCTGACATCCGGGCTGGTTTGCGTCATGCGCAGGACTCCTTCCAACACGGCGCATGGCCAGGCGCCAGGCCGTGTGGCGGAGAATCCACGGCACGGGTTGAGGTCGCCTCAAGAGGGACTGGGGCAGGGGTCCGGGGAGTGCGAGGCGGCCGGGAGCAAGGCGGCGCCTGCCCACTCGGCCACCGCCGCGTCTCCAGCGCCCCTCTAGTGGGCGTGGTTACTCATCTTGGGTGCCGTGGAGGGATCCCGGCGGAAGCCCAGCTTGCCCAGAGGGGATATGCATGTATGACGTGAAGATCCCGGTGCTGATCGTCGGTGGTGGTCCCGTCGGCCTGTCCACTGCACTGTTCAGCGGCCGACGTGGAGTGCGCACGATGCTCCTGGAGAAGAGGGACAGCACCTCCATGCTCCCCCGCGCTCCGGGTCTGCAGGCCCGAACCATGGAGCTGTTCCGCGCGGCGGGACTCGGCAAGGACATTCGTGCGCTCGAAATGGGTGACTCCCACGCCTACTTCGAGGGTGGGATCATCAAGGTCGAGACGTTCGCCGACATCGACAACGCCGAGCTGCTGGAGTCGCCGTCGCTCGACGGCGAGACGGTCAGCCCCGAGCGTGTGATGGGCTGCGGCCAGGACCGGTACGAGAAGGTGCTGGTGGCCAAGGCCAAGGAGTACGGCTCGGACGTCCGCTTCAACACGAAGCTGATCTCGTTCGAGCAGGACGCCGACGGCGTCACCGCCGTCGCCGAAGAGGGCGGCACCGGAAAGCGGTTCACCATCCGCGCCGACTACCTCGTCGGGGCCGACGGCGCCGGCAGCCGCATCCGCGAGGCGCTCGGCGTCAAGCGGGTCGGGCGCGGCACCGTGTTCAACGCCCTGAGCATCTACTTCCGGGCGCCCGAGCTCGAGACGCTGCTCAAGGACACCAAGTTCATCCTGTGCTACGCCTCCGCGGGCGGCACCCTGATGGGCCTGTCCCGGCTGCACGGCTGCGACCCGTGGCTGGCCGCGCCCATCTACTTCCCGGAGAAGGGCGAGAAGCCCGAGGACTACACCGACGAGCGCTGCATCGACATCGTGCGCCGGGCCGCCGGCAAGGACATCGACGTCGAGATCATGGACAAGGTGCCGTGGCAGGGCGCGCAGCTGGTCTCGGAGACCTTCCGGGACGGGCGGGTCTTCCTCGCCGGCGACGCCGCCCACGTCCACCCGCCGGCCGGCGGCTTCGGCGCCAACACCGGCATCCACGACGCGCACAACCTGTCCTGGAAGCTCGCCGCGGTCCAGCACGGCTGGGGCACCGAGGAGCTGCTCGACACCTACGACGCCGAGCGCCGGCCGCTGGGCACCGCCATGTCGGAGCAGGCGCTGGTGCGCAACCGCATCCGGCACGGCTACTCGACCGAGCAGGACCGGGCCGACTTCGTGGACGACGTGATCATCACGCTCGGCTACCGGTACCGCTCCACGTCGATCATCGGCGCGCAAAGCACGAAGGTGCTCACCCCCGACCTGGAGCTGACGGGCGAGCCGGGCACCCGGGCGCCGCACGTCTGGCTGCGGCGGGGCGAGGAGACGATCTCCACGATCGACCTGTTCTGGGACTCGTTCGTGCTGCTGACGGGCCCCGACGGCGGCGCGTGGGCGGAGGCCGCGGGACCGCTCGCGGAGAAGCTCGGCATTCCGCTGCGTACCCACACCATCGGCGCGGGCGCGGAGCTCAGCCCGACCGACCGCGACTGGGCCGAGGTCTACGGCGTGGGCGCGGGCGGCGCGGTGCTGGTGCGGCCCGACGCCTTCGTCGCCTGGCGCAGCGCGGACGGCGCCGAGGACCCGCAGGGCGTGCTCGCGGACGTCCTCGCCCAGGCCTCCGGCGTGCACGGCGCCGTAGCGGCCCAGTGAGAGGGCGGGCTCAGATGACGCAGGACGAGAGCGTGCATCCCGGCGCCGTGCTGGCGCAGGCGATGGCCTTCCAGCCGGCCCGGCTGGTGCTGACGGGCATCGAGATCGGGCTGTTCACCTCGCTGGCCGAGCAGCCGGCCACCGAGGAGGGCATCAGGAAGCGGCTGGGTCTGCACCCCAGGGGCACGGACCACTTCCTGGCGGCGCTCGTCGAGCTGGGCTTCCTGGAGCGGTCGCCCGAGGGGGAGTTCCGCAACTCCCGTGCGGCGCGGCAGTTCCTGGTCCCCGGCGACGAGGGCTATCTGGGCGGCTTTCTGCGGATCGCCGGCCAGGTGATGTACCCGGCGTGGGACCGGCTGGGCGAGGCGCTGCGCACGGGCGCCCCGCAGGCGTCCACGTACACCGGCGAGGACATGTTCGGCGAGCTGTACGAGAGCGACGAGAAGAAGGACGGGCTCGTCGGGATGGCGGAGGACGCCAGCCGACCGCTGATCCCTGCGCTCGTCGAGTCGTTCGAGTGGGAGAAGCACTCCTCCGTCCTCGAACTCGGCGGCTGCCGCGGCAATGTGCTGGCGGGCCTGGCGAAGGCGCATCCGCACCTGGACGCCTGCGTCTTCGACCTGCCGCAGCTGGAGGGCGACTTCACGACCCATATGGCGGACATCGGCATGGCCGGCAGGGTCCGCTACCACGGCGGGGACTTCTTCGCCGACGCGCTGCCGCAGGCCGATGTGCTCATGATCGGGCACGCGCTGGTCGACTGGAACGACGAGCAGCGCAGGCAGCTGGTGAAGAACACCTTCGCCGCGGTGCGTCCCGGCGGGGCGTTCCTGGTGTGGGACCCGGTGATCGTCGACGACGACGAGAGCTATCTGCGCAATCTGATCCGCAGCCTGAACCTGCAGCTGATGACGCCGCACGGCAAGGGCTACCGGGTCGAGCAGTGCGCCGAGTGGATGCGGGAGGCCGGCTACGCCGAGGTCGACCACACCTCGCTCGGGCACGACGTCACCCTGGTCGTCGCCCGCAAGGACTGACGAGGGCGGGCTGGATCTGCGGGCTGGATCCAGCCCGCCCGGTCGGCCGGACCGGATCAGGCCCTGTGGGTCAGGGCCTGATCCGGTCGAGGTGTTCCTCCTGGAGCCGGCGGCTGCTGCGCAGGAAGTCCAGCAGCAGCTCCAGCTGCTCGGCGGTGTACCGCGCGACCTGCCGGAAGCCGTCCTCGGCGAGCGGGCCGAAGAGCTCCCCGACCGCCCGCACGGCTTCCGGCGTCGGCCGCACCACCGACTTGCGCCGGTCCTTGGGGTCGGGCGAGCGGGTGACGTAGCCCAGCTTGTCGAGGCGGTCCAGCAGGGCCGTGACACTTCCCGTGGTGAGTCCGAGCGCCGCGCCCAGTTCGCTGGGCGCGGCGCTTTCGCGCTGCATGAGGACGTCCAGAGCGTGCAGGTCGGTGCGGTTGACGCCGAGGCGTTCGGCGGCGGCCGCGTCGAAGGAGTCGACGGCCGTCTGGAGCGCGCGGATCTCCATGCCGAGCTCCTGCTGAAGATTCTTCCTGTTATCGCTTGACATCCAAGTAACTCGACCTTCAAGATAAAAACCTCGATAGCTTGACTATCAAGATAGTCGAGCGCCAAGAGAAGTCAATATCGGGTCGTTGCCCGGGTTCCAGGAAGGAACACTGCGATGAACACCCAGCACACCGTCTCCACGGCCAAGACCGGTGCCGCCAATGCGGCGGAGGCCGCACGAGTCGAGGCGTACTACACCAATGTGAAGCGACTGGGCCACTGGACCGACTCCCGCACCGTCCAGGTCACCGCCCGCCGCAGCTCGGTCCAGCTGGACCTGCGGTCGGCCGCCATCCCCGAGGGCGACCTCGAGGTCGAGATCGCCGGCGAGCGGTCCATCGTCAAGATCCTGGTGCCGGACGGCACGGTCGTCGACGAGTCCGCGCTGGAGTACGTAGGCCGGTCCAAGGTCAAGGATCTGCAGCGGCACTCGGCCGCGGGCGGCCGCCGGCTGCGGCTGACGGGCGTCCTCAAGCGCGGCGAGGTCCGCATCGTCCGCGGCGGCGTGGCGACCCTGACCGCGATGTTCTCCAAGGAGTTCGTCGACGACTGCCGCACGGCCCACCGCGACGGCGTCCTGCCGACCGTGCACACCCCCGAGAGCGTCCGCGAGGGAACCCCGAGGGATGCGGGCTGATCCTTCAACAGAGTCTTGAGCACGCCCCCGTAGCTTCGGGACAGCCGCCTGCCGGGCCCTCCGGCGGGCGGCTCCACCGCAGGCTCAGGGGGCGTGCTTATGACACCTCATCAGATACAGGCTCTGTTCATCGGCCTCGCGGCCATTCTCGTCCTCAGCCGGGTCCTCGGCGCCGGCGCGCGCTATCTGGGCCAGCCGCCGGTCGTCGGCGAGATCCTCGCCGGAATCCTGGTGGGCCCCTCGCTCTTCGGCGGCGCCATAGCGGACTTCCTCTTCCCGGCCGACGTCCGGCCGCTGCTCGCCGCGCTCGCCAACCTCGGCCTGGTCCTGTTCATGTTCGTCGTCGGATACGAGCTGGACCTGGCCCTGCTGCGCGGCAAGGGGAAGGTCGCGGCCAGCGTCTCGCTCTGCTCGGTCCTGCTGCCGTTCACCCTCGGGGTGCTGCTCGCCCTCCATCTGAGCGACAGCCACCAGACGGGGAACCGGACCGGGTTCGTGCTCTTCCTGGGTGCGGCGATGGCCGTCACCGCCTTCCCCGTGCTCGCCAGAATCCTGTCCGACTCCGGCCTCGGCCGGACTCGCATCGGCGGGATCGCGCTCGCCAGCGCCGCCTTCGACGACATCGTCGCCTGGTCGCTGCTGGCCGTCGTGGTCACCGTCTCCGGCGGCGGCGACCAGTGGGCGATGCTCCTCGCGCCGGTCTATCTGGCGGTGATGTTCTTCGTGGTCAAGCCGGGACTGCGGCGGCTGTTCGACGACGACCGCGGCAGCGGGCGGATCAGCGCCGACCGGCTCATCGTCGTCCTCGGCGGACTGATGCTGTCCTGCTGGGCGACCGAATGGCTCGGCGTGCACTTCGTCTTCGGCGCGTTCCTGTTCGGCGTGGTGATGCCCCGCGGCACCACGGAGCTGGTCCGCATGCAGGTCGTCGACCGGTTCGAGCACCTCAGCCGGCTGCTGCTGCTCCCGGCGTTCTTCGTGGTCGCGGGCCTGAAGGTCGATCTGTCGCAGCTGGGCATGAAGGGGCTCGGCGAGCTCGGACTCATCCTGCTGGCAGCCATCTCCGGCAAGTTCGTCGGCGCCTTCGTCGGAGCCAGGGCGAACGGCGTGCCGTCGCTGCAGAGCACGGTGCTCGCCACGCTGATGAACACCCGGGGGCTCACCGAGCTGGTCATCCTCACCATCGGCCTCCAACTGGGCGTGCTCGACCCGCAGCTGTACTCCCTGATGGTCGTGATGGCCCTGGTGACCACCGCGATGGCGGGCCCGCTGCTGCATCTGCTGAAGCGGCGCGCGGGCAGCACCGAGGCGATCGGAGACTACCCCGACGCCGCCGCCGACCCGGGGGACGACGACGCGGCCCGCGAGCGGCCCGCCGTCTCGACGAGCAAGACGACGGGCTGAACGCGACGGCCCCCATCGGGGAGACCCCAGACTGGGGCCTGCCCGGCTGTCGAGGACCCGGGGACGACGACGCGACCCGCAAGCGGCCCGTCGTCTCGACGAGCAAGGCGATGGACTAAGCGCGAGGGCCCCTAGCGGGGAGACCCCAGACTGGGGCCTGCCCCGCCGCCAAGGACCCGGGGACGACGACGCGACCCGCAAGCGGCCCGTCGCCTCGACGAGCAAGGCGAGGGGGTAAGCGCGAGGGCCCCTAGCGGGGAGACCCCCGCCCGGGGACTGCCCCGCGACCAGCCGGGCTCCCTCGGACCGCCCACGCCGGCCACCGCACGGTGAGCGCGACCGTGCGGCTCAGTACGTCGCCCCCAGCGCGCGTCGTCCCGCGGACACGTCGTCGCCCTCGTCGCGGTGGCGCTGGTCGCGGTGCTGCTCGGGGCGCTGGGGATCGCCGCAGGGCAGCGGCAGCAGCCATAGAGCCGCGAGCGCTATAGACCGCCGTGTGGGTCGGCGGCCGCCTCAGCCGCCATACCCGCGCGGCCCGGCGGCCGCGCAGACCGGCACCTGGCGCCCGGCGCACGCTGCGGCGCGACGGCCCCAGCGCGATCGGGCGCGACACGCGGCACCCCCAACTCCCCCGCGCCCCCCACCGCGTCAGACCCTCTCCGCCCCGCCCCGGTCCGCCGAGGCCGGGCCCGCCGTGCCGGTCGCGACGCGCAGCCGGTCCGTGATCTCCTCGGCGGTCAGCACCAGCGCGAAGCCCTTGCGCAGCACGGCGAGCTCGGGCTCCTGGCGCGCCTCGTCGTCGGTGGCCGTGACGTCCGCGCCGAACACGACCTGGTAGCCCCGTTCGTACGCCTGCCGGGCGGTCGTGCCACAGCAGTAGTTGGTGAGCGTTCCCGTGACGACGACCGTGTCGCGGCCGAGGTTGCGCAGCACCGTGTCGAGCGGGGTGTCGTAGAACGCTCCGTAGGACGGCTTGCGGATCAGGACCTCGTCGTCCCGAGCGCCCATCGCCTCCCACACCTCCGCGGGGCCCGGCCGGCGCCAGTCGGCGTCGGAGTGCGGAAGGCAGCGCAGGGCGTGCGGCCGGTCCAGGCCGAGATGCGTGTCGTCGAAGATCGTCCAGATCACCGGGACCGCCGCGGCCCGGCAGTCCTCGACCAGCCGGCGCAGCCTGGGGGCCATCCGGGTGGCCGCGGGCACCCAGTACGGACTCCAGCCGGGCCGGACGAACTCGTCCTGCATGTCGATCACCAGCAGCGCGGTCTTCTCGGGCCGCATCTCGAAGGTCGCCCGGCCGTGCGCATAGGCCTGGCGCGCCCGCGCGGCCACCCACTCCTCGGTGTACTCCACCCCTGCCCCCTCCATCGACGACTGCCTGACTACCTCGGTTCGATGTACCTCGTTTCGATATGCGAGAGTAGCAGCATGCTGGAACTCTCGATCCTTGGATTCCTCGCCGACGGGCCCCTGCACGGCTACGAACTGCGCCGCCGTATCGCGCACTTGTCCGGCCACGCCCGCCCGGTCAGCGACGGCAGCCTCTACCCGGCGATCAGCCGGCTGGTCGCGGCCGGGCTGCTGGACCGGCGGACCGAGCCGGGCGCCTCGGCCGCCCAGCGGCACACCCTGAGCCTGACCGCGGCCGGCCGCGCCGAGCTGCTGCGCCGGCTCCGGGCGCCGAGCGACCTGGAGATCAGCGACAGCACGCGGTACTTCACGGTCCTCGCCTTCCTCTCCCAGCTCCCCGACACCGCCGACCAGCACGCGGTGCTGCGCCGGCGACGGGAGTTCCTGGAGGAGCCCGCGAGCTTCTTCCACGAGGGCGACCGCCCGCTCGGCGCCGAGGAGACCGACGATCCGTACCGCCGGGGCATGCTCACGATCGCCCGCGCCACCAGCCGCGCGGAACGGACCTGGCTGCGCGAGGTGCTGGACTGACCCAGCAACACCCGCCAACACCCGCCAACACCCGGCGACACCCGACAGCACCCGGCACCCGGCCGGCGCCTCCCCCGTACGAGAGCACCGGCACGACGACGGCCGAACGCCGCAGGCACACGCACGGGAGGGCCCGCCGGCCGACCGGCGGACCCTCCCGCTTCACCGCGACGCCCGGCCCCTCAGCCGAGCGTCGCCCCCGCCAGCAGCTCCAGCTGCCCCGCCTCGGCGGTGCAGGGGAAGACCAGCAGCTCGTCGCAGCCGGCCTCCTGGTAGGCCGCGGCCGTCTCCCGCAGCCGCCCCTCGTCGGTGATCACGGCCTTCGCCGCCATCTCCGCCTTGGGGCCGATGAAGGCGTAGTACGCCCGCAGATACGACTCGGCGACCTCCTGAGCCCCCGGGCCCAGGCACGCGTACACCAGCGCCACCAGCCGCGGCGCCCCGCTACGGCCCCGGTCCTGCCACGCCTGGCGGGCCTGGGAGGCCAGTTCGGCGTACGCGGTCGCGGAGCTCCCGCCGGCGATCCAGCCGTCGGCGAACGCGGCCGCGCGGGCCATCGCCGCGGGCGTGTGACCGCCCACGATGATCTCGGGCCCCTCGCCCTCGGGGAACGGCCCGATGCCGGGGACCGGCCCCTTGCCGGCCCAGACCTCCCGCAGCTCGGCGAGGATCGCGTCGAGCCTCCTGCCCCGGTCGCCGTACGGCGCCCCGGTGGCCCGGAAGTCGTCGTCGCGACCGCCCGCGGCCACCCCGACCGTCAGCCGCCCGCCCGAGATCTCATGGATCGTGGCGAGCTGCTTGGCCAGCAGGGGCGTGCCGGGGCGGTACGCGGCGAGCAGGATGGAGGTGGTCAGCCGGATCCGCTCGGTCACCGCAGCGGCGGCGGCGAGCGAGGTCAGCGGCTCGTAGCTGTCGTACACCAGACGGTCGAGCGTGCCGAGGCTGGAGAACCCGTGGTTCTCCGCCAGCCGCGCCCAGTCGACGAGCCGGCGCCCGTCGATGTCCGGCACTGTGGTGGGCAGGCCCACTCCGATCTCCACGCGGGTCTCCTTCTCCTCAGCGGTCTCGGGGCGAGGGCCGGGTCAGCGGTTCTTACGGCCGATCACCAGCGTGTTGCCGAGCGGCAGTTCGTGCTCGGCGATCGAGGCGAAGCCGGCCGTCCGCATCCACTGGCCGCAGTCGCCCGGGTGGTAGCCGGCCCCGGCGGGCGTCATCACCAGCATGTGCAGGCTCGACACCAGGCTCGCCAGATCGGGCTTGTCGCCGGGCATGGGGTCGTACACGAGCAGCGCGCCGCCCGGCCGCAGGGCCGTGAACGCCTTGGCGATCAGGGCCTTGCGCTCCTCCAGCGAGAAGTCGGCCAGCACATGTCCGATGACGACGACGTCGGCCTCGGGCAAATCGTCGGCGAAGAAGTCCCCGCCGGTGAAGGAGAGCCGGTCCGCGACGCCGAGCGTCGTGGCGTGCTCGGCGCACGGGCCCTCGTTCTGCGGCCGGTCGAAGACCTGGCCGCGCAGATGCGGCTGGGCCCGCAGCAGCAGCCCCGCGAGGTTGCCCCGCGCGCCGCCGACGTCGAGCAGCGTGCTCCAGCCGCTCCACTCGACCGCGTCCAGCAGATGCGGGACGAGCGGTGCGCTCAGCGAGTCCTGCATGGTCAGGAACACGCGCTGCGCGGCCGGGTCGCTGAGCATCGCCTCGAAGTCGCCCTCGGCCTGCGGGGCGCCGGTGCGCAGCGCCTGGGTGAGCCGTCCCCACGCGGGATAGAGCACGAAGTTGGCGCCTTCGAGGAAGCCGCCCGTGTAGTCCTTTCCGCGTACGAGATGCCGCCGGGCGCCCTCGCTGTTGCGGTAGCGGCCGGCGGAGCGCTCCAGCAGTCCGAGCGCCACCAGGGCGTCGAAGAAGTCGGTCGCGGCGCGCGGGTGCAGCCCCAGGGCCGCCCGCAGCTCCTCGACCTCGGCCTCCTGGTCGGCGGTGGCGTCGAGCGTGGAGAACACTCCGAGCTCCAGCGCCGTCAGCAGCAGCTTCGCGGAGGCGAACCCCAGCCCCAGCCGGCCGATGCCGAAGGGGTCCTTGGGGTCCGTCACCGGGTCGACGGTAGTCATGCCGGGCTGTCCTCCTTGAGGGTCGTGTCGTCCGTGCCGTCGCCCGGGGCCCGCTCGTCGTCGTCGCCGGACAGCCCCCTGACCACGGCGTGCCTGCGCAAGGCGAGCGCGCCGCCCATGGCGAGCGCCATCACCGCGAGCATCAGGTAGTAGACGGGCTCGGGGATGACGTCGATGAGCCGGACCATGCCGCTGCCCGCGCCGCCGCCCAGCGCGGCGAACAGCCAGAGCAGTCCGAGCATGTGGGCGATGAACTTGCGGGGCAGCACGTCGGCGACCGCCGCGATGCCCACCGCGGCGACGATGAGCTCGCCGCAGGCGTGCATGAGGTAGACGACGAGCAGCCACAGCGGGGAGACCTTCTCGTCGCCGGAGGCGAGCGCCGACGCCAGCGCCATGACCAGGAAGCTGACGCCGGTCAGCGCGAGGCCGGTGGCGAACTTCGCCGGCACCCCGCTGCTGCCGCGGCCGTACTTCAGCAGCGCCCAGGCGAACACCGGCGCCAAGACCAGGATGAACAGCGGCGTCGCCGACTGGAGCCAGCTCACCGGCACGTCGAAGCCGAGGACGTGACGGTCCGTCGACTCCTTGGCGAACAGGGTGAGCGAGGAGCCGTCCTGGGCGATCATCGACCAGAAGAGCGTCGAGCCCAGGAAGATCCACAGGAAGGAGCGCAGCCGCCTGCGGTCGCCCGCCGTCAGCTCGCGGCTGCGGTAGAGGACCGTGTAGGCGAGCACCGGCGCGATGATGCTGGCCGAGCCGACCAGCGCGATCGCCCCTGAGGGCTTCAGTCCGCCGGACGCGACCCCGGCGGTGACCAGCAGGACCACCGCGGCGACGGTCCAGCCGATGCGCCGGAAGGCGCGCTGGGACTCCTCGGGGCTCAGCGGCCGCCCCGGCTTGTTCCCGACGTCCCTGAACTGGTGCTGGCTCACCCAGAGCTGGACCGTGCCGAGCAGCATGGCCGTGCCGGAGACGGCGAAGCCGAGCTGCCAGTCGACGCGTTCGCCGAGGAAGCCGGCGATCAGCGGCGAGAGCAGCGCGCTCACCTGGATGCCGACGTACATCAGCGAGATGCCGGCCTCGCGCCGCCCGCTGTCGTTGCCGAACATCAGGTTGAGCATGGCCTGGTGGTTCGGCTTGTACAGGCCGAGTCCGACCGCCAGCAGGACCAGGCCCAGCGGGGTGGTCCACAGCCAGGGCGCCGCCAGGGCGAAGTGGCCGACGGTGGTGACCACGGCGCCCAGCAGCAGGGTCCGCCGGGGGCCGAGCACCCGGTCGGCGATCCAGCCGCCGGGCAGGCAGAGCATGAAGGCGAGGCCGATCCACGCGCCGAAGAGCGCCGCGGAGTCGGCCTTCGCCAGCCCGAGCCCGCCCTCGGAGCGGGGGGCGACGGCGAAGAGGACGAGGATGGCCTGCATCCCGAAGAAGCCGAACCGCTCCCACACATCGCTCATGAAGAGCGTGCGGTACCAGGGCGGCCAGCTTCTGACGGAGCCGGTGCCGGCGCCGCCGACTCCGGGGACTTCTGCGGGTCGTGCGTCTGTCATGCCGAGCCGTCTCCTTCCGTGCGCGCGAGGCCCAGCCGGGGCCGGAAGGAGAGGTACAGCCCGCCGACGGCGTTCTGCGGGCTCATCGGGGCCTGCTTCTGCTCATGGACCTTGTTGAGGTTGGCGAGCGGGTTGGGGTCGCCGCTCTCGGCGCCGTTGAGGTGGGCGTGCACCCGCGAGTAGACGTCCTGCGCGTCGTCGAGGTCGGCGATGCCGGTGACGATGCGGTCGAAGGCGTCCTGGATGCTCAGGCCCTCGCGCTGGTCGCTGGTGAGCTTCTGCGCGTTGTAGAAGTGGTGCTCCTTGCCGCGGTAGCTCTCGTAGAACACGGAGACCAGCACCAGGAGCCGCTCGTAGGAATGCCGGTAGACCGTGTTGTAGAACTCCCACGCCTCCTTCTCCGTCACCTCGCCGCGCAGCACGCTGGAGATGCTCGCCGCCGCCAGCATGGCGCTGTAGGTGGCCAGGTGGACGCCGGTGGACAGCAGCGGGTCCAGGAAGCAGGCGGCGTCGCCGCTCAGCAGATAGCCGGGGCCGCAGAAGCTCTCCGCGGTGTACGAGTAGTCCTGCTCGACCTTCATCCCGGAGACCTGCTCGGCCCCTTCGAGGAGCGCCTTCAGATGCGGGGTCTCGGAGACGGCCTTGTCGTACACCTCCTGGATGCCGCCGAGCGCCTTCTTCTTCTCGTTGAAGATGTCCCGGCCGGTGACCAGTCCGACGCTGGTGGTGCCGTCGTGCAGCGGGATGTTCCAGAACCAGCCGTCCTGCGAGGAGATGACGGCGATGGCGCCGTCGGGCCCGCGGTCCAGCGGCTTGACGTTCTTCCAGTAGGACCAGGCGCCGACGTTGCGGAAGATCTCGTGGTACTGGCGGTTCTTCAGGTGCTTTGCGGCGAACACGCCGCCGCGGCCCGAGGCGTCGACGACGTAGTCGAAGGCGATCCGGCCGCTCTGGCTCGGGTCTTTGGTGCCGGCCCACAGCGCGGCGACGGGGCGCTCGCCCTCGAACTCGAGCTCCTTGACGGTGATGTTCTCCACCACCTCGACGCCGAGCGAGGCGGCGTGGCGCAGCAGGATCTCGTCGAACTCGGAGCGGATGACCTGCCAGGCGTTGGCGCCGTCGTCGCCGAGGCTGTTGAACCTGACCTCCCACTCCTCGGGTCCCCAGAAGAAGTAGGCGCCGCCCTTGGGCTGGAAGCCGTGCGACTCCACCTTGTCCCAGACGCCGAGCATCTCCAGGATCGGCCGGCAGGACGGCAGGATCGACTCGCCGATGTGGTAGCGGGGGAACTCGTCGCGTTCCAGCAGTGTGACCTCGAAACCGTCCTTGGCCAGCAGGCCGGCGGCGGTGGACCCCGCGGGCCCTCCCCCGATGACGAGGATCTGGGTGGAACCACGCATGTATTTCTCCAATCCTCAGGAGCTCGCGGAACGGGGTTCTGACCGTCCGCTGCACCGTGCCGGTGACTGCCGGAGAGAGGCTGGAGAACTCCTCGACGCTCACAGCCGCCCGATGCCGGGATTCAAGGCCCCTTCAAGCGGGAGCTGGTCGCCTGTTGGCTCGAACTCGGCTGCTGTGCCGAAACTAAGGAGATGAGATGGCTTCTCTTGCTGTCGGGCGCTGGGCCGCGGGCGCCGCGGCGACCACGCTGCTGGCCGTCGGTCTGGTCGCCGGTGCGCCGGCGGGGGCCGCGCCGGCCAAGGACCCCGCGGCCGTCACCGCGAAGGCCGCGGTCCGGTACGGCCAGCCGGGCCTGTACGCGAAGAACATCGACACGCTGATGGCGTTCTACCGCGACGGGCTCGGCTTCTCCGTGCTGTACCGCTTCCCGGAGACGGGCCCGGGGGTGTTCGGGACGGTCGTCCTGAACGACTCGTACTACATCACCGTCTCCACCTATGACGTGGTCAAGCAGTCCACGGGCATGAAGAACCTCGGCCGGACCGCGCTCAAGCAGTCCGAGCTGGTGATCCTCACCCCGAACGTGGACGCGGTGTTCCTCCAGGCGAAGAAGGCGGGCGCCAAGGTGCTGATGGCGCCCAAGGACCAGCCGTGGGGCGAGCGCTCGGCGTATGTGGCCGACCCCGAGGGCAATCTGGTGCAGATATCCACGCACAACGAGTAGGACGCGGCGCCGCGGACGGCCGAGGGCGTGCATCCCCTGGATGCACGCCCTCGGTTTCGTGTGCGCTCAGGCCTGGACGGGCGCGGCCCTCCTCACCGGCTCGTCCCAGTCGACGCGGTACGAGTACACCGGGTCGGTCGCCTTGACGCCGATCTTGAGGAAGAACGGCAGCACCAGGTCGCGTACGGCCCGCTGGAAGCCGTTGGCCGCGGCCTTCTGGTTGCCGGTCTTGCGCCCCTCCTTGATGATCTTCTCGACCCGCTCCTTGCGCAGCGACTGGAAGGCCGCGAACGCCGCCTCGGGGGTGGGCAGATCGCGCAGGCACTTGGTCAGCACGATGGAGTCCTCCATCGCCATCGAGGCGCCCTGGCCCACGTGCGGCGAGGTGGCGTGGGCCGCGTCGCCGACGAGGCAGACCCGGTCGCGGTGCCACCGGGGGATGGAGAGCATGTCGTAGATCGGGTAGCCGATGATGCCGGACTCGGTGGACTCGATGATCGCCGACACCGGGTGGTGGTCGTTGCGGTGCTTGGCGAGCAGCTGCTTCTTCCAGGTCTCGTGCGCGACCTTGTCCAGCTCGCCGCGGCCCGGCTCGGCCGCCTGGTGGAAGTTCTCGAACCAGTAGATCTCCCCGCCGGGGATGGTCTGATAGCCGAAGAACCCCTTCAGGCAGAACGACATCCGCATCACGCCGTCGGCCGGGGCGGCCTGGTCGCTGCGGGTGTAGCCGGCCGTGCCGATCACACCGGTGTACTCGGGCCGAGGGGCCTCGGGCAGCACGGTGTAGCGGGTCTTGGAGTGGATGCCGTCGCAGCCGACGAGGAAGTCGCCCTCGGCGGTGGAGCCGTCGGCGAAGCGCGCGACGACTCCCGTGGCCGTGTGCTCCAGGCTCTCGAACGACTTGCCGAACTCGATCCGCACGCCCCGGTCCTGCGCGGCCTCCCGCAGCGCCTTGTTGAGCAGGCCCCGCTTGATGAGCAGGGTCTGGGCCGGGTTCTCGCCCAGGACCTTGCCCTTGTGGTTGAGGAAGGCCGTGCTGGTGGTGTGCGTCCCGTACTTCTCGACATCGGCGACGATGCCCAGGGTCTCCAGCACGGCCAGTCCGTTGGGCGCCAGGTTCAAGAACGCTCCGGCGCCGTCCCGCGGTTCGTCGCCGGCCTCGTATACGACGGCCTCGACGCCGATCCTCTGAAGGAACATGGCCAGGGTCGGACCTGCGATGCCGCAGCCGATCAGGAGCGCTTTCTGCGGTGCAGCCGATGCTCCGCTGCCCATGCTCAACCTCGTTTCCCCCGCTAAGGGTTAGCCGCGTACTGCCAGTGCGCCCAGGATAGGAAGTCCCACTTGCGGACCGCTAGAGCGCTCTGGCCGTGTCGCTCGCCTATCCCTTCTCGAGGTCCACCCGGGGCAGTGCGCGCTCCAGCCACCGCGGCAGCCACCAGGCGTGGCGGCCCATCAGCTGCATGGCGGCGGGCACGATCAGACAGCGGACCACCACGGCGTCGATGAAGATGGCGACGGCCAGTCCGAAGCCGAACTGACGCAGCATCCGGTCGTCGCTCATGATGAACGAGCCGAAGACGACGATCATGATGGCGCCCGCCGCGGTGATGACCCCTCCGGTGCGGGCCAGGCCCTCCCGCACGGCGTGGGCGTGGTCGCCGGAGGCGGCCCACTCCTCGCGCATACGGGAGATCAGGAAGATCTCGTAGTCCATCGACAGGCCGAAGACGATGGCGAAGATCATGATGGGCAGGAACGCCTCGATCGGCCCGGCCTCGGCGCCGAACCGGCCGTCCTGGAAGACCAGGGCGACCGCGCCCAGCGCGGCGCCGATGCTCAGCAGGTTGAGCAGCGCCGCCTTCAGCGGGATGAGCACCGACCGGAAGACGGCCATCAGCAGCAGCACGGAGAGCCCGACCACGATGGCGACGAACAGCGCCATCCTGGAGGCGACCTTGTCCGAGTAGTCCACGGTCGCCGCGGTCGCGCCGCCGACCAGGTACTGCGCGCCGGTCCGGTCCGCCACCCGCGGCAGCACGTCGTCGCGCAGCCGCTCCAGCAGCTCGGTGGTCCGCTCGTCCTGGGGCGCCGTGGTGGGGTACGCGATGAGGGTGGCGGCGGCCTTGTCCTCGGTGGGGATCGGGCCGGTGACGCCGGCGACTCCCGGCACGCCGCCGAGCTCCTTGGCCAGCGCGGCCGCCGCCTGCTCCGACTTTCCGCCGGCGTCGGCCACCACGACCAGCGGGCCGTTGAAGCCGGGGCCGAAGCCGTCCGCCAGCAGGTCGTAGGCGCGCCTGCTGGTGGTCTCGGCCGGCTCGTTGCCGGCGTCGGCGAGGCCGAGCCGCATGTCGAGCGCGGGCAGCGCGAGCGCTCCCAGCGCCAGCACCGACACCAGCAGGGCGGCGATGGGACGCCGCTGCACGGCGCCGCCCCAGCGGCGCCAGGCCGCGCCCTCGTCGGCGCCGCCTCGCGCGGCCCGCTTCGCGGCCCGGGCGGTGAACTGCCGCGCGAACCGCTTGCCGAACACCGCCAGCAGGGCGGGCAGCAGGGTCAGCGACGCCACCATCGTGATCAGGACGGTCAGACTGACCGAGATCGCGGTGCCGCGCAGCGCGCCCAGCCCCAGGGCGACCAGGCCGAGCAGCGCGATGATGACGGTGCAGCCGGCGAAGAAGACCGTCCGGCCCGCGACGTCGAGCGCGCGGCGCGCCGCCGTGTCGGGCGCCGCGCCCTTCACCAGCTCGGCCCGGTACCTGGCGAAGATCAGCAGGGCGTAGTCGATGCCGACGCCGAGGCCGACGAGCATCATCACGTACGGCGTGAAGCTGGCGATGGTGAAGACGTTGGAGGCCAGGACGATCACGCCGAGGGTCGAGCCGACCGCGAACACGGCCGTGATGATCGGGAGTCCGGCGGCGATGACGGTGCCGAACATGAACACGAGGATGACCAGCGCGGCGAGGATGCCCGCGCCCTCGGCGGCGCCGCCGCCCGGCGCGGCGAGCTCGCGCGCCGCCTCGCCGCCCAGCTCGACGCCGAGCGTCGTCGACTGGACCGTGCGGGCGGTGTCGAGGATGCGCTGCGTGTCCTCGACGGGCGTCTCCTCGGCCGTGCGCTTCAGGTCGACGGTCGCGAAGCCGATCGTGCCGTCCTTGGAGATCGCGCTCTGGTCGTCGTAGAGACTGCGCACCTGGGCGACGCCGGGCAGCTTGGACACCTTGTCCAGCATCGCGTCCACGCTGCGCTCGGTCTCGGGCGAGCGCAGCGTGGAGTCGCTGTGCAGCACGATCTCCAGGGTGCCGCCGGCCTGCGCGGGCGCGTGCTCGCGCAGCAGCTCGACGGCGCGCTGGGACTCGGTGCCGGGCAGCGTGTAGTCGTCGCGGTAGCTCTCGCCCATGGACGACGCGCCGGCCCAGACGCCGACGAGCACGACGACCCACAGGGCCAGCGCGGCCCATCTGTGCCGTCCGGCGAGGCCCGCCATGCGGGCGAAGACGCCGGCCCGCTCTGGGGGCTCGGCGGAAACGGTCTCCAGTTTCTCTGGTGGCCTCACGGTCACGGAGCCCTCCTCACGAAAATAGGGGGTCTATGAACCCGCGTCCGGCTCGCCCGGGACTACAGCGGCGGTCAAGCGCGGCCTCAAGCGAGCGTGTAGAGGGCGGCGCCATGGTGTCCGGGCGTCGCCGGATCGCGCGCACGGCACGCGCGGGCGGGGGCGACGGGACGAGGAGCGTTCGGTGACGTGTGCTCGTACGCTGCTGCTTTGCCTCGCGAGCGGGCGGCGGCTGCGCCTGGATCCGCGCCCAGGGCGGCGGCCGCCGTCGGCGCCAGAGAAGCTACGGCGACAGGTGGACGGGGTGCTGCGTCAGATGGACGAGGCCGACTCGGCCGCCGGGGTCGGACGCCGGCCCAGTCGCCCGCGGGCCGGGGAGCCCTCGGGCGGGCCGGCGGCGCCGCGGAGGGCTGTACGACCGCGTCCGATACGGCTGTCTCGCCGAAGCGGGCGTCCGATCCCCCTCCGCGTCGCCGACCGCTCCATGTACCACTGCCATCGGCTGCGCCACGAGGACCGGGGAATGACGGGCCAGTTCACCGTCGTCGAGACCGGTACCGAGGACAGCGCGCCGAAGAAGATCGCCGGCGGCGGGGGGCACCGCTCCTAGCCCGGCGTCCGACCACTGGAGGAGACCCATGGGCACGCCCCCTCGCACCGCGCTGGTGACCGGAGCCAATCGCGGCATCGGTCTGGCCGTGGCGACGCTGCTCCACGCGCACGGCCACCGGGTCGTGCTCGCCGCCCGCGACGAGGACGGCGCCCACAAGGCCGCCGCCGCGCTGGGCGAGGACGCCGTGGGCGTCGCGCTCGACGTCGCCGACCCGGACTCCGTCGAACGGGGTCTGCGCGAGGCCGGCGAGGTGGACGTCCTCGTCAACAACGCGGGCGTCCAGCTGGACTGGGGCGCCAGCCCCACCGGCGTCGACCTCGAGCTGGTCCGGCGCACCCTCGAGGTCAACCTCCTCGGCTCCTGGCGCGTGTCCCAGGCCGTCGTGCCCGCGATGGTGCGGCGCGGCTGGGGGCGGGTGGTCAACGTCTCCAGCGGGACCGGGTCGTTCGCCTTCGGCATCGCCGAGATGTGCCCGGCGTACTCGGTCTCCAAGGTGTCGCTGAACGCGCTCACCGTGATGCTGGCCAAGGAGACGGCCGGCACGGGCGTCCTCGTCAACGCCATCAACCCGGGCATGGTGCGGACCCGGATGCGGCCCGACGCGGAGCAGAGCGCCGAGTCGGCCGCCGAGCACATCGTGCGCGCGGCCACCTTGCCGGACGACGGTCCCTCGGGGGTGTTCCTGCGCCGCGACGCGGTCGTCGACTGGTGAGGCGCCCCGGCGAACACGGCTCAGGCCCGGTCCCCCTCGAATCCGCGGAGGGGGGCCGGGCCTGAGCCGTGGGAGCCGTGGCTCATCTGGTGTCGAGGAACGACGTGTCGTGCTTGCCGGCCCGGAAGGCGGGGTCGGCGAGCACCTCCCGCAGCAGCGGAATGGTGGTGTGCACGCCGGGCCCGGCGATGCGGAACTCCGCCAGCGCCCGGTCCATCCGGTCCAGCGCCGCGTCCCGCTCCGGCGCCCAGGTGATCACCTTCGCGAGCAGGGAGTCGTACTGCGAGGGCACCCGCCAGCCCGCGTACCCATGGGTGTCGACCCGGACGAAGGGCCCGCCCGGCGGGGTGAACTCCTCCAGCGTGCCGGGGCAGGGCGCGAAGTTGCGCGCCGGGTCCTCGGCGTTGACCCGGCACTCGACGGCCGCGCCGCGCGGCGCCAGGTCCTCCTGGGCGTAGCCGAGCGTCTCGCCGGCGGCGACGCGGATCTGCTCGCGTACGAGGTCGACGCCGAAGACCGCCTCGGTCACCGGATGCTCCACCTGGATACGGCAGTTCATCTCCATGAAGGAGAACCCCTCGTCGTGGACGAGGAACTCGAACGTGCCGGCGCCGGTGTAGCCGACCGCCCGCGCGCCCCGGACCGCGGCGCGCGCCATGGCCGCCGTGAGCTCCTTGTGCAGACCGGGCCCCGGGCTCTCCTCGATCAGCTTCTGGTGCCGGCGCTGCACGGAGCAGTCCCGCTCGCCCAGGTGCAGCACGGTGCCATGGCCGTCCGCGAGGACCTGCACCTCGATATGGCGTGCGCTGTCGCAGAACCGCTCCAGATAGACGCGGTTGTCGCCGAAGACGGCCTGCGCCGTCGCCCTCGTCTGCCGGTAGGCGGGCAGCAGCTCGCTCTGGTGGCGTACGACGGTCATGCCCCGGCCGCCGCCGCCCGCCGCCGCCTTGATGATCAGCGGGAACCCGATGCGGGCCGCCAGATCGGTCGCCTCGGCGGCGCTGTCGACGGTGCCCGGGCTGCCGGGCAGCACCGGCAGTCCGGCGTCGGTCATCAGCTCCCTGGCGACGGCCTTGTCGCCGAGCCGCGCCAGGACCTCGGGGCGGGGGCCGATGAAGACCAGGCCGTTGTCGGCGCAGATCTCGGCGAAGTCGGGGTCCTCGGAGAGGAAGCCGTAGCCGGGGTGTACGGCGTCCGCCCCGGTCCGCAGCGCCGCCTCGACGACCGCGGGCGCGGAGAGGTAGCTCTTGCGCGGCATGCCGGGGCCGATCTGCACGGCGGCGTCGGCCGCGCGCACATGGGCGCTGTCCTTGTCGACGGTGGAGTGCACCGCGACGGTGCGGATGCCCATCTCCTTGCAGGTCCTGATCACCCGCAGGGCGATCTCGCCGCGGTTGGCGACCAGGACGGTCTCGATGGCCACGGTCACTCCTCCCCGGCCCGGCCCGGCTCCTCGGCGTCGAGGAGCACCACCGGCTGTCCGTACTCCACCGGGCTGCCGTCGGCGACCAGCACCTCGACCACCCGGCCCGCCCTGGTCGCCTCGAGCGGATTCATCAGCTTCATCGCCTCGACGATGCCGAGCTGCTGGCCCACCTCGACCCGGTCGCCGGGCCGGACGAACGGCGGCGCGCCGGGCGAGGGCGCGAGGTAGAAAGTGCCCACGAGCGGCGCGCACTCGTGGTACCCGTCGACCGACTCCTCCTCGGGCTCGGGCGCCGCGGCCGCCTCGCGGGCCGCGGGCGACCGGCCCTCCTCCCACTCCACCTCGATGCTGGCCGCGCCCAGGCTGACCCGCACCCGGCGCGGATGGCTGGCCCCCACCCGTACGACGTCCGCGATGGAGCGGCAGATGTCGGTGAGGGCGAGGGCGCTGGTGTCGTAGTCCAGACCGGCGAGCGGGTCGTCGGTCCCTCGGCTGCCGAGGCTCTCCTTGGTCACTTCGCTCATCGGTATCTCTCCGTAGAACCTGCGGTTGCCGTTGCGGCCGCCGTCGCCGTTGCCGTTGCGGCTGCCGATGCCGTTGTGGCCGATCACGGCCGCGTTCCCAGCTCGTGGTCGTGGGCCAGGCCGAAGGCGCGGAAGCGCCGGCGGCGGGCGGCCGGCGACGCGGTGGCGGCGCGCAGCTCGCGCAGCGCCACGACCGCGGCGCGGCGCACGGCGTCGCTCATCGCCGTGGTGTCGGTGTGCCCGCCGCCCTCGGGCTCGGGGATCACGCCGTCGACCACGCCGAGGCGGAGCAACGAGGCCGCGTCCAGGGCGAGTTCGTCCGCCGCCACCGCGGCCTCCGCCGCGTTCTTCCAGAGGATCGCCGCACAGCCCTCGGGGCTGATCACCGAGTAGGTGGCGTTGGCGCACATCAGCACCCGGTCGGCGACGCCGAGAGCGAGCGCCCCGCCGCTGCCGCCCTCGCCGGTGACCACGGCGACCACCGGCACGGGCAGCGAGCCCATCAGCCGCAGGTTCTCGGCGATGGCGTTGGACTGGCCCTTCTCCTCGGCGGTGAGGCCGGGGTACGCGCCGGGGGTGTCGATCAGCGTCACCACCGGGATGCCCAGCTTGGCGGCGAGCCGCATCAGCCGGGCGGTCTTGCGGTATCCGGCGGGCGAGGGCATCCCGAAGTTGCGGCTGACCAGCTCGGCGGTGGTGTGGCCCTTCTGATGGCCGATCACCATGACGGGCAGTCCGTCGAGGCGGCCGATGCCGCCGACGACCGCCGGGCACTCCTCGCCGGCCCGGTCGCCGTGGAGCTCGACGAAGCCGTCGAGCCAGTAGCCGATGTGCTCGAGCGCGGTGGGCCGGCCGGCCTCGCGGGAGAGCTGGACGCATTCCCAGGCCGGCAGCTGGTCCAGCAGCTGGCTGTCGCGGACGACGGGGTCGCTCTCGCCGCCGCCCCAGTCGGGCCCGGGGACCTCGGCCACGGCGAGCAGCCGGCTGAGCCGGGCGCGCAGCTCGGTGCGCGGCCACACGTCGTCCACCAGGCCGTGCTCCAGCAGGAACTCGGCGGTCTGGAAGCCCTCCGGGAGCTGCTGTCCGATGGTCTGCTCGATGACCCGGGGCCCGGCGAAGCCCATCCTCGCGCCGGGCTCGGCGACCACCACGTCGGAGAGCGTCGCGAACGAGGCGGCGACCCCGCCGTAGGTGGGATCGGTGACCAGCGTGACGGTGAGCAGACCGGCCTCGTCGAGCTCGGCGAGCGCGTTGCTCGTCTTGGCCATCTGCATCAGGGAGAGCGCGCCCTCCTGCATCCGCGCTCCGCCGGACGCGGTGACGATCAGCAGCGGGGAGCGGTCGGCGAGCGCGGTCTCGGCCGCCGTGGTGATCGCCTCTCCGGCGGCCACGCCCAGGCTGCCGCCGAAGAAGCGGAAGTCCATGACGGCGGCGACCAGCGGCCGCCCCTCGATGCGCCCGCGGACCACCAGGACGGCGTCCTGCTGCCCGGTGCGGGCCCTCGCCTGCTGGAGCCGCTCCGCGTACGGCTGCTGGTCCACGAAGTCCAGCGGGTTGATCTGGGTGGGCCGCACGGGCACCGATTCGGCGCTGCTCGCGTCGAAGAGCTGCTCGATGCGGCTGGGTGCGTCGAGCCTGGCGTGCGCCCCGCACTCCGGGCAGACCCGCAGCAGGCGCGCGTAGCGCTTGCCGTAGACCAGGGAGCGGCAGCCGGAGCAGGAGACCCAGGCCGCCTGCTCGCCGGCGGTGGCGTTGGCCGTGGCGTTGCCGACGGGGTGAACCGTGGTGGTCATCTGTGCATGCCCTTCAGTAGGCCGCCTCTACCTCGTAGATGCCGAACGGCACGGCGAGCCGGGTGTCGCGGTAGGGGCGCAGGGGCGCCGTGTCCTCGCGGTGCTCGGCGCTCTCCTCCCAGCGCCGGAATGCGGCCAGGTCGGCCCAGCGGCTCACGACGACGAGCGCGGTCGGGTCCAGCGGGGAGCGCAGGAGCTCGTTGCCGAGCATCCCCTCCACTCCCGCCAGCCTCTTGCTGACCAGGTGGTACGCCTGGCGCACCGCCTCCAGCTGCTCGTCGTCGTGGGCCGCCTGGTAGACCAGGACCCGGACCTCACGCGCCATGCGAGGACGCCTTGCCCTCGATGTGCGCGACCACGCGCATGGTGTTGAACGAGCCCTTGCCGCGGTAGGGGTGGAGCCGTTCGCGGTGGGCGAGGTGGGCGTCGCTGGTCTCGAAGTCGCGGAAGCCCTTCTCGTCGACCCAGTCGCTGACGATGAAGTAGACGCTCTCCTCGTCGTTGTCCTTCGACAGCCACTGGCCCAGACACGCGGGGTGGCCGGTGACCGCCTCGGTGCTGCCGCGCCATGCCTTCTCGAAGTCCGACTCCAGGCCGGGGTTGATCTCCATCCGCAGCAGGACCCGGAAGGCGCCCTCGCTCCGCGTGCTCTTGCCGTTGGTCATCAGGAGATCCCTCCGTCGACGCCGATGGTGGACCCGGTGACGTACCGGGACAGGTCGCTGGCGAGCCAGAGGATCGCGCCGGCGACCTCTTCGGGGGTGCCGAGGCGCCCCAGCGCGGTCTTGGCGCTGTACCGCTCGATCATCACCTGCTGCTGCTCGGCGGGCATCTTGCGCAGGTTCTCGGTCTCGATGACGCCGAGCGCGACGACGTTGAAGCGGATTCCCTTGGCCCCGAACTCCTTGGCCAGGGACCGGTTCAGGCCGACGAGCGCCGCCTTGGTGGTGGTGTAGTGGGAGCGCAGGGGTATGCCGGCCTCGACGGCCTTGGAGCCGATGCTGACCACCGAGGAGCCCCGGCGCAGCAGCGGCAGCGCGTTCTGGATCACCAGATGGGTTCCGGTGATGTTGGTGTCGATGATCCGCCGCCACTCCTCGAAGCGCAGCTCCGCGTACGGGATGTGGCTGATCGCGCCCGCGTTGTTGACCACCAGGTCGAGCCGGCCGAAGTGCTCCTTGGCCTGCGCGATCAGGGCCGCGACCTCGGCGGGGTCGGAGACGTCCGCCTTGACGACGTGGTGGTTGCCGCCGGTCTCCTTGAGCTCCTTCTCCAGCGAGGCGACGGCGTCGCTGGAGTTCTGATAGCAGGTCAGGACGTCGACGCCGGACTGGGCCAGCGCCCGTACGATGCCCCGGCCGACCCCTCGGGTGCCGCCGGTGACCAGGGCTTTCCTGCCCTTGAGATCGAGATCCATGAAGTTCCTCCGTCGATACGTCGATGCGTCGATGCGTGGGCGCCTCGGGCTGCGAAGCGGCCGCGAGGGTTCAAAACAGCAGGAGTCAGAGCAGCAGGGGTCAGAGCAGCGGGGGCTCAGAGCAGCAGGGCGAGGGCGGCGCAGTTGGCGAGCAGCGCGAGCAGGGTGAGCACGCTGCGCCGCTGGTTCCACGCGCCCCAGTCCCACCGCGGGTCGTTCTTCTCGAAGTCCTCGGGCAGGTTGTCCGGGTCGAGGGTCTGCACCCACTTGTTGACCGGGACGTTCTTGGTGAGCGAGATCGTCACGGTCGCCAGCGCCAGCACGGCGCCGACGACGAACAGTGCGCGGACCGCCTGGTCCGGCGCGATCACGGCCAGGACGACGTCGCCGATCAGCGTCCCGAGCAGGCACAGCGGCATCGCCGGGTCGTACCGGGTGGCGAAGAACGCGTGCGCGTGCACATAGCGGTCGGCGGGCAGCGCCGCGAGCAGCGGCCAGCCGCCGAGCTGGGTGCCGAAGAGCACGCCGGCCGCCAGCCCGTTGACGAGGACGACCAGGGGGACCAGATAGGCGATCAACTGACTCCTCCTAGCCCGCCGTGGTCCGGCGAGCGGCCTCGGCCTCGACCTTCTGCTTGATGAGGTTCATCTGGATGCCGGTGTTGCGGTTGAGGTGCTCGGTCATGCCGGCGTCGGAGGCAGGGGCCTCGGGCTTCATATGGAAGTCCTGCACCCAGCGCATCCGCACGCCCTCGTCCTCCTGGACGTACTCCCAGTACAGGCGCATGAACTCGAAGGGACCGGTCTCCACCCGGTAGGCGTGGACCGTCCGTGTGCGCGGGTCGGGGGTGCGCCGGGAGACCCAGCTCCACACGTTGCCGTCCTCGTCGGGGTGCATGGTGAGCCGGAAGGTGATCTCCCGGCCCTCCTCCTCGAGCACCTCCACGGAGGCGTACTCGCTGAAGAGCTGCGGCCAGGACTTCAGATCGTTGGTCATGTCCCAGACCAGGTCCATCGGCGCGTCGATCACGATGCTGTTGTCGGTGTGTCCAGCCATGGCGGTCTCCTGCTTGTCGTCTGTGGGTCGCGGCCGTCAGTCCGCCCGGCCGAGGACGAGCGCGGCGTTGAAGCCGCCGTGTCCGCGGGCGAGGACCAGCGCGGTGCGCAGCTCCTGGTGGCGCGGCTCGCCGAGCACCAGGTCGATCTCGTGTCCGGGTGCGGGCGCGGCCGGTCCCACGGTGTGCGGGATCACCTGGTCGCGCAGGCTGAGCAGCGCCGTGGCGACGTCGAGGGGCGCGCCCCCGCCGTACAGCCGGCCGGTCAGCGTCTTGGGCGCGGTGACGGGGACGCCGCCGGGACCGAAGACGTCGGCGAGCGCCCGGGCCTCGGCGAGGTCGGCCGCGGGCACGCCGAGCGCGTCGGCGAACACCACGTCCACGGCGGCGGGTTCGAGCTCCGCGTCGGCGAGGGCCGCCTCGACGGTGCGGCGCAGCGACGGCGGGCGCTCGGATCCCGGCGGCGGGTCGAAGCCGGCCGCGTAGCCGAGGACCCGGCCGTAGATCCGCTGGGCGCCGCGGGCCCTGGCGGCCTCGGCGCTCTCCACGATGAGCATCGCGCCGCCCTCGCCGGGCAGATAGCCCGTGGCCTCCGCGTCGAAGGGCAGATAGGCGCGGGCGGGGTCCTGCACGGTGGACAGGGCGCCCGTGGACAGCTGCGCGGTCAGGCCGTACGGGCACAGCGACGCGTCGGTCCCGCCGGTGACGACGAGCCGGGAGCCGGTGCGGATCAGCCGCCGGGCCTGGCCGATGGCGTCGAGCCCGCCGGCCTGCTCGCAGCAGATCACTCCGCAGGGGCCGCGCAGCCCGTGCCGGATGGAGACCTGTCCGGTGGTGGCGGCGTAGAACCAGGCGATGGACTGGTAGGCGCCGACCCACTCGGAGTTGTGCTGGTACAGGTTCTCCATCTCGTGCTGGCCGAACTCGGTGCCGCCCGAGGAGCTGGAGGTCACCACGGCCAGTTCGTACTCGGGCAGCTCGGCCGGGTTGACCTCGGCGTCGGCGATGGCGGCCTCGGCGGCGGACAGGCCCAGATGCGTCCAGCGGTCGGTCTGCTGGATCAGCCGGCTGGGCACCTGCTCCTTGGCGACGAAGTCCGGGACCTCGCCCGCGAGCCGCACCGGGTAGCCGGACGGGTCGAAGCGGGTGATCCGGCCGATCGCGCGATGGCCGCCGAGGACGGCGGACCAGTGGGCCTCGGCGCTCAGCCCGGTCGGCGCGACGACGCCGAGACCGGTGATGACCGGGGCCTGTGCGGTGGCAGCGCTCACCGTCAGCTCCTCCCGTACTCGACCGCGCCGGGCCTGGCGAGCAGCATGGCGCTCTGGAAGCCGCCGAAGCCGCTGCCGACGCTGAGCACCACGTCCATCCGGTGCTCCCGGGCGGTGAGCGGCACATAGTCCAGATCGCACTCCGGGTCGGAGGTGCGCAGATTGGCGGTGGGCGGGACCACCTGGCGGTCCAGCGCCAGGGCGCAGGCCGCGACCTCGATGGAGCCGATCGCGCCCAGCGAGTGGCCGACCATCGACTTGATCGAGCTGACCGGCACCTTGTAGGCGTGGGCGCCGAGCGTCCGCTTGAACGCGGCGGTCTCGTGCCGGTCGTTCTGCTTGGTGCCCGAGCCGTGGGCGTTGATGTAGTCGACGGAGGAGGGGGCGAGGCGGGCCCGGTCGAGGGCCACCTTGATCGCCTCGGCCATCTCGCGTCCGTTGGCCTTCAGCCCGGTCATATGGAAGGCGTTGCTGCGGCCGGCGAAGCCGACGAGCTCGCCGTAGACGTGGGCGCCGCGGGCCTCGGCGGCGCTCTTCTCCTCGAGCACCAGCACCGCCGACCCCTCGGCGAGCACGAATCCGTCGCGGTCCTGGTCGAACGGGCGCGAGGCGTGCTCGGGGTCGTCGTTGTTGGGCGAGGTGGCCTTGATGGCGTCGAAGCAGGCGGAGGTGATCGGGGAGAGCGGGGCGTCGGTCGCGCCGGTCAGCACGACGTCGGCGGTGCCCTCCTCGATGAGCTGCGCGCCGTGTCCGATGGAGTCGAGACCCGAGGTGCAGCCGGTGGAGATCAGGGCGACGGGTCCTTCCGCGCCGACCTCCCAGGCGACCTCGACGGCCAGGGTGCTGGGCACCATGTAGCCGTACAGATGCGGCACTCCGTAGGTGTGGTCCACCAGCCAGTGCTTGCCGGCGTCGCTGAGCAGGACGTACTCCTCCTCCAGCCCCATGGTGCAGCCGACGGCGCTGCCGATGCTGACGCCGATGCGCTCGGGCGGGGTGTTCGCGAAGTCCAGCCCGCTGTCCTGGACCGCCTCCCGCGCGCTGACCACCGCGAACTGCGCGGCCCGGTCCATGCGGCGGATCTGGCGCGGGTCAAGCCCCTGCGCCGCCGGGTCGAAGTCCGCCTCGGCCGCCACCTGCGAGCGGAAGCCCGCCGGGTCGAAGAGCGTGATCCGGCGGGTCGCGGTGCGCCCCGCGGAGAGCAGCTCCCAGAAGGCCTCTCTGCCCACCCCGCCCGGCGCCACGACACCGATGCCGGTGACGACGGCCCTGCGGCTCACTGGGCACCGCCCACCTGGGGGTTGGACTCCTGCGGCCGCTGGACCTTCTCGGTGTCCACATGCCCGAGCTCGGGGCGCGGTGCGAGCGGCGAGAGGTGGAAGGCGGCGTTCGCCGTCTCGGCGCCGGTGTTCAGCAGCCGGTGGCGTACGCCGATCGGCACGAGCAGCGAGTCGCCCGGCCCCAGCGTGATCGGCTGCCCGTCCATCGTCATCTCCAGCTGTCCGGAGACGACGTGCAGAAACTCCTCGGAATACGGGTGGTAGTGCTCGGTGACGAAGTCGCCCGGCTCCAGGGTCAGCACACCGCCGAATCCGGAAGTGCACCCCACAGTCCTGGGGCTGAGCGTCGTCCGGATGTCGCCGCCGCGCCGGGTGTTGGCCTCGACGTCGTCAGCGTGCACCC
The DNA here is from genome assembly GCF_040681075.1 of Streptomyces sp. NPDC051907. Taxonomy (NCBI): domain Bacteria; kingdom Bacillati; phylum Actinomycetota; class Actinomycetes; order Kitasatosporales; family Streptomycetaceae; genus Streptomyces; species Streptomyces sp. NPDC051907. Next base: position 37,990 of record NZ_JBFAYB010000079.1, read on the forward strand.
GCACGGTGCGCGTGATCTCGGTGGTCACTGCCCGCCTCCTCAACGACCTGGTCCGTCCAGTGGCCCGAACCGTCCCAGCCGTTCCTAAAGACCCGCTCGAAGCGGCGTCGACGTGCCTGCCCCGGCCCCCTGGTGTACCGGCGCTCGAGCCCGGGGCGAGCGCGCTGGTCCCCCATGATCTGGCAGGAGTTCGCCCACCGAGGGGAGTCGGACCATGCCGTTCGCGGCCATCACGTATGACATCAAGGCGGGCTTCGAGAAGGAGATCACCGAGATCTTCACGAGCTTCCGCAGGGTCGGCTCCCCCGTCGTCAAGGGCGACGGCGGCGAGGAGACCGCGCGGATCCTCGCCACCGCCGTCTTCATCCGCGACGACACGATGGTCCGCGTCATCGAGTACGAGGGGGACCTCAAGGCCATCGCCCGGCACATGGCGACGCAGCCGGGCGTGCGCGAGGTCGAGGAGAGGCTCGCCCCCTATCTGACGCGGCCCCGTGCGACGGACACCGTCGAGGGCTTCATCGCCACCTTCGAACGGTCCCTGCTCACCTGCATGGCGCAGATGTCTGTTCGCGACGCGCCGGCGCGCGACGCGAACTGAGCACGAACTGAGGGAGATTGAGTTGCTGAACCGCAGAAGTCTGCTCAAGGCGGGCACGGCGGCCGGTGTTCTGGCCGCTGTGCCCGCCGGTCTCGTTCTGGGCACGAGCCCCAAGCGCGCGGCCGCCGCCGCGACCGCCTCGTTCACGGTCCCGCTGAGGGTGCCGCAGCCGCTGAAGCCCACGCGGATGGCCGCGTACGACGTCTACCGGCTGACCACCCGGGAGGCGGACGTGGCGATCGTCCCGGGGACGACCACCCGGGTGCGCTCCTTCAACGGGACGCTGAGCCCGCTGATCGTCGCACGACGCGGCCGTCCGGTGGTCATCGAGCAGGCGAACGCCCTGGACGTGCCCTTCTCCATGCATCTGCACGGCGGTCATGTCCCGGCCCACTCCGACGGGCATCCGAACAACGAGGTGACGCCCGGCCGCAGCCGGCTGTTCCACTATCCCAACACCCAGCTCGGCTCGACGATGTGGCTGCACGACCACTCGCACCACTCGCACGCCGAGAACATCTACCGCGGCGCGGCTACCACCTATCTGCTCTCCGACCCGGCCGAGGACCGGCTCCCTCTCCCCAAGGGGCAGTACGACGTCGTCCTTCAGCTGCGCGACGCGAAGCTGGCGGAGGACGGCGCGCTCGTCTACGACCTGAACGGCTTCAACGACCGGCCGACGTTCCTGGTGAACGGCTCGCCCAGGCCGTACTTCGAGGTCGCCGCCCGCAAGTACCGCCTCCGGCTGGTCAACACCTCGCAGGAGCGGGCCTTCGTGCTGCGGCTGGGCGAGGGCGACGAGTTCACGCACATCGCCACCGACGGGGGGCTGCTGCCGGCGCCGGTGGCGAGCCGGGTCCTGCAGCTGTGGCCGGCCGAGCGGCAGGAGATCGTCGTCGACTTCTCCAGGTACCCGGTCGGCTCGAAGATCGGGCTCCAGACGATGCAGACGTACCCGGGCGAGACGCCGGAGGTGATGCGCTTCGACGTGGTGCGCACGGCGGAGGACCCCAGCAGCGTGCCGGCGGTGCTGCGGCCGGCTGAGGACCTGGGCACGCCCACGGTGGAGCGGCAGTTCGCCATGGCCTTCGACCAGGCGAACAACCAGCACACCATCAACGGGAAGGCCTTCGACGTGAACCGCGTCGACTTCCGGCCCAAGCTGGGCACGACGGAGATCTGGACGATCGAGAACAAGGACGCGGCGTTCGGCATCCCGCACTCGCTCCACCCGCACCTGGACCACTTCCAGATCGTGGACCGCAACGGCAAGCCGGTGGGGCCGAGCGAAGCGGGGATGAAGGACACCATCACGGTGCGGGCGGGCGAGAACGCCCGTATAAAGATCAAGTTCACCGAGTACAGCGGGATGTACATGTTCCACTGTCATCTCATGGGCCATCTGACGATGGGGATGATGGGCCAGATGGAGATGGTCCGCTAGCGGGTCCGCTCATCGCTCCACACATGCTCGGCTCCACACATGCTCACGGCCGCGGGGACCCAGGGTCTCCGCGGCCGTGCCGGTCGTCCGGGCGGGCTTCAAGAGCGGCCTCGGGCGCTACGTACGGGTTCACACGAGCGCCCGCGCAAAGACCGCCGCGGCGGTCGCCGTGTCAGATCACGGTGACCGCCGCGGCGTTGAGCGCGAGAGCGGCGACGGCGAGCAGTGTGCGCAGCAGATGCCAGCGGCGCCACAGCGGGCGCGGGTCCTGCCAGTCCGCCGGCAGGTCGTTCGGGTCCTCGACGGCTTTGACCCTGCGGTTGATCGGAACGTTGCACAGATGCGAGACGGCGGACACCCCCAGCAGCAGCACCGCGGCCGCCGCGAACAGCAGCTGCGCGGCGCCGTCGTCGGCGATGACGGCGAGCGCCGCGGCCAGCAGCGTGGAGGTGAGGACCACGACGGGCATGGTCGGGTCCCAGTTGCGGCCCAGCAGTTTGTGCGCGTACACGTAGACGCCCGTCTCCATGGCGAAGAGCGCCGGAAGGACGCTCAGCGCCACGGCGAAGAGCACCCCCGCGGTGACACCGCTGCCGAGGAGAACGGCTATCCCCAGCACCTCCGTCATGGCGCTCAGGCCCCGTGCGGGTGGGTGTCGACGGTCAGCTGGGCGATGGAGCGCATCGTGGCGTTGCGGAAGTACGCGGCGAAGCCGGCCGGGGAGGAGGTGTCCCGCTCCTCGGCGAGATACGGCTGGAGCTTCTCCTCCAGGGCGTGGACGCCCTTCTGCGTGGCCATATGGCGTCCGATGGCGGCGAAGTCGCCCTCGTAGTGGATGACGCGCACCATCACGTCGTCCTTGATGAACACCCCGGTGCCGAGCAGTCGGCCGGCGGCCGCGCCGTCGTCGCCCTTGAAGTCGGGGGTGTCCACCCGGCTGAACTCGGCGAAGATCTTGGCGATCTCGTCCTCGTGCCCGGGCTTGACCCGGTAGGTGATCGCTGCGTAGGGCATCAGATTCCTCCATCGACGGTGATCGTGGCGCCGGAGACGTAGCGGGAGGCGTCGCCCGCCAGGAAGAGCACGGCGCCGGCGACGTCCTCGGGGCGGCCGAGCCGGCCCAGGGCCGTCATCGCGGCGATCCGCTCGCGCAGCTGCGGCGGCAGCTCTCCCCCGGTCTCGGGCTCGGTGACGCCCGGGGACACGGTGTTGACCCGGATGCCGCGCGGCCCGAGCTCCTTGCACAGCGCCCGTCCGAAGCCGACGAGGGCCGCTTTGGACGCGGAGTAGTGGGCACTGAACGGGCGGCCGCGCAGGGCGACCGAGGAGCCGATGTTGACGATGGACGCGCCCTCCTCGAGGAGTTCGAGGACGGCCTGGGTGACCAGGTAGGCGGAGGTCACATTGTGGTCGAACAGCCGCTGCCACTCGGCCGCGTCCAGGTCGCCGAGTTTCGCGTGGCCGTCGATGCCGACGTTGTTCACCAGCGCGTCGAGCCCGCCGAGCTGCTCCTGGCAGACCTCGGCGAGCTTCTTGGCGCCGTCGGCGGTGGTGACGTCGGCGCGTACGGTCAGATGCCCGGGACCCAGCTCGGCCAGCTCCCGCGCGAGCGACTCGGCGGCCTCACCGTCCCTGCTGTGTCCCGCCACCACCCGGGCGCCGGACCGGGCGAAGGCCACAGCCGTCGCCCGTCCGATGCCTCGGGTGCCTCCGGTGACGAGGACCCGTTTGCCGGCCAGGCCGGAGGTGACGGCGTCCTGCGCGCTCATGCCGCCTCAGGGAGGCTGGCGTTGATCATCTTGAGCAGGATGCGGGGGGTCTCGGCCTCGACGACCGCGTCGTCGGACAGGTCGACGCCGCGCTCGCGCTTGATGACGCCGGTCACCTGGAGCAGGGCCAGGGAGTCATAGCCGAGATCGATGAAGGGAACGTCCAGCACCGCCTCGCTGTCGAGGTCGACGCCCTCGGACTCGCCTGCGCATTCGCGGAGCTTGCCGGCAAGCTCCACCAGGGTGAACTCGCTCACTGGATCCGTCCTCCCTCGTTGGTCCAGACATAGAAGGCCTGCGCCATGGCGTCCTTGGGCTCGCGCCAGTTGGGGTCGTACGGCGATACGCACTCGGCGAGGCGGGTGTTGATGTCGTCGTAGAGGGGGTGGCTGCGAGCCTGGTACAGGCGCGGGCTGATGTCCTCGTCGGCTTCGACGAGGTGGAAGTAGAGATCGTGGAAGGTGAACAGCGACCGCCGCGTCACACCGATCATGTGGGGCAGCTCGCTCGAGTCGGACTCCTCGAAGATCTTGGCGATGTCGCCGGCCTTGCCCGGCTCCATCCGAGCCACTATGAGCGTCCGGTGTGCCACCGTCGGCCTCCTTCGTGGAATGTGCTGGGAAGCCCTGCAGTTGGCGGGCCTTCGCAAACCGTGACAGGCAACGCTGGAGCACCGCTCGATCCGCCGTCCAACACCGGCGGCGGGGCGAGGAAGGCGTCGAGGTCCAGGGTGCGGCGGCGCAGCACGCCCGGGCTGCGCCAGGCCACGTCCTCGCGCAGGGGGCGGCTGCGGTCGTGGAAGTACACGGCGTCCAGACCGCCGCCGGGGGCGGTGGCGAGCATCGGGTTGGCGACCAGGAAGTCGCGTGCGGCGGGGGTGTCGCGGGCCACGTGCAGCCAGATGCCCAGGTGCCGTACGGGGGTGGGGGCGGGCACGATCTCGGCGTTCAGCCGCATCTTGTACTGGACGACGGGGCGGGCGAGGTAGGGCGCTCCGCCGGACAGGTCGACGGCCTCCACGCCGTGGCGCCAGGCCCAGTCGAAGACGAAGTACTCGGCGGCGATCAGCGCGCCCGCCCTGCGCAGGGCGGGGTCGGCGTCGAGGACTCCGGTGAGCCGGAAGCGCAGGGTCCTGCGGCGGGCGTCCCAGCGGCACAGCGCCCCGGCGATGCGCTGACCGGCGGGGCCGCCGGCCCGTACGAAGAACAGATGCCCCTGGCGCAGCAGGCACTCCCGCATCACGGTGGGGCTCTCGCTGACGGCGTAGGGGCCGTAGCGGTCGCGCACGGTGGGCAGCAGCATCCGGCGGTGGAAGAAGTCCAGGTCCTCGTCGGTCCCGGCGTGCTCCAGGCTCCAGCCGTCGACGCGCTGGTTGCGCCGGAAGCGGTCGAGGTTGCGGCGGCTGCGGCCGGCCAGCACGGTCGTCAGGTCGCCGCGTATCGGCACGATCTGGTGGACCCTGGCGGGCAGCAGCAGCGACCGGGCGCGCGGCAGGGCGGCCAGACGGCGCCGGGAGGCGGCGACCATGACCAGCTCGGGCGCCTCGGCCGCGGGCTCGCCGGGGCTGCCGCGGTGGCACTCGATCTGGGCGAGGAGCCCTTTGCCGATCTCGTACGGGCCGGTGTACGAGGCGGTCGGCGCGCCGTCCGCGCCGGCGGCGAGGACGGCGCGGCGCGGCAGGGCGGCCCGCAGCTCGCCCTCGTACAGGCGGCGCAGCCGGGCGACGGCGGGTTCGGCGCTGTGCCGCCAGCCGTAGTCGGCGCGGGCGCGCAGCGTGCGGATCATCGGGGACTCCCATCCGGGGCGGTCAGGACGAGGGAGGAGTTGTTTCCGGCGAAGCCGAAGCTGTTGACGAGGGCGCTGCGGGGGGCGTCGGGCTGGGCGCGGGGCGAGGTGAGCAGGGCGAGGGAGCGGGCTGCGGCCTCGGGCGCTCGCAGGCCGGGGGTGCCGGGGGCGGTGCCGGTGCGCAGATAGCCCAGTGCCGCGGCGACGCCGGGTGCGGAGGAGGCGTGCATGAGGTGGCCGACGCCGCCTTTGTGTCCGCTGACGGGCACGCCGACCCAGCCGCGGGGCGCCCCGACGGCGTGCAGGGCGGCGAGTTCGACGGTGTCGCCCTGGAGGGTGCCGGTGGCATGCCGAACCCGGCCTTCCGGGGGCTCTCGGCCGCACCGGACCAGCCCGTGAATGGCCCAGTGAACCAGAGGGAAATGGCCTGCGCCGTGGGCCACT
>NZ_JBFAYB010000080.1:0-43874 GCF_040681075.1 Streptomyces sp. NPDC051907
GCAGGGCCGAGTGGGCCTGGCTGGGCTGGCTGCCGCATCTGCGCCCGGCGCACGGCCAGGACTGCCGGCTGCTGCTGGCGTACGACCGGGACCAGACGCCCAACGCGCCGACCTGCGCTGCGGGTTCGCCCCCGGCCCGCTCGACCCGCGCGTCCTGGTCCGCCCGCCGGCGCCCACGCACCAGGTGGCGAGGACCGGCACCGGGCACAGCGCCGGTGCGCCCTTGACGCTCGTCGCGCATCCGGTGGCGCGGGGCAGACGCCGACGAGACGGCCGGCGACCTCTGCCCGCTCTCGTCCAGGGGCCACGGCGACCCTGTTTCGGGGCCGGTGCTCCGGCGTGCACACTGTCCCTTCAACTCGGCATCGGCGCCGGCAGGCACCCCGTCGCCGATGAGGGGGCTGCCCTCGGCCGGGAAGCGCGTCACCTGACGTGCATGCCCAGGCAGTACGCCCGACGGCCTGCAGCCATCCACTTGGAGGCGCTCCACGTGCCTTCTTCGGCAGCAGTCCCTAGAGTCGAATTGGGGGCAGGAAACGCTGCTCGGCTTCGCGAGGGCTCTCCTCAGGGGCCGCATCGATCGCGCCCCAAGGAGAGACTGTGGCAGATGCAATCCGTATCCCAGTCGCTGACATTATTTCGCCTCAGGGCATGATCGTCCCTGTCGAAAGGTCCTCGCCCTGGCCGCTCCTCTATATTCATTCGGGAATCCTCGATTTCAACTACCCAGACGGCGCATTTCAAGGGGGCGACCAGTACCGCTCAGCTCTAGTCACCTCGTTCATCCCCTACGCCGACGGCACGTTGCAGACATGGTTCGCGGAGGTCGACCCGGAGAGAGTGGCGGTAGCGGCGTGCTCGGTCGCGGGGTTCAGGGTTTGCAAGGCCGATGGCAGCTACGAATTCGGCGGGGTGCGCGTCGACAGCGCCAGGGTGGTCTTCGAGAGGCAGACACACCTGCTCAATGACCCGGTCGTAGCCTTGTTGAAAGTCGGCATCTCTGTGCGAGGAGGGAACTTCTCCCGCGTTGCGTACCACGTGACGATTAAGAGCCCAACCCCTGACATGAACCCTTTCGACCCTGGTGGCGCCCAGCCAGTGGGGTAGCCGTCTACCCGGCAGCCGGGGCTCGTTCGTCGCCGACCCCCTCCCCGACCGCCCCTCGTGCGACCACGCCCGCACCGGCCCCGCCGTCCCGGTGCCCTTCATGCTCACCCGGGAGCACGCCGAGCTGTCCCGCCGCATCGAGGACCTCGCCGACCGCCAGGACATGCTGCTGCAGGCACTGCGGCAGGCTGGAGCCCTCGCCGCGCCCCTCCGCGTGCCAGGGAGCCGACGGCAGGGGCTGAACTCCGCGAACGCGGCTGCGGAACCGGCCGCGGGCAGGCGAGCGTGCCCGGCAACGCGGGCGTCAGACACGCTCAGTTCGCCGCCGACGCGGCGCTGACCTGGTGTCACCTCATGCTCGACATGCTGGGCCGTATCCTGCTGTGAGGCGCGGCGGCGAATCCGCTGGAAGAGAGGCCTTGGCCCGGGAAGAATGTCCTCGTGCATCCTTTGCTGACCGATATGACCGCTGTTCGGCTCGACGCGCTGATCAAGCATCCCTTCCACCGGGAGAACGTCGAGCGGCTGGTCGGTCTCATCCAGGACCTGCGCCAGTGCCACGAATCCGAGGACTTCGTGGCCTTCCAGCGCGACCTCCTGCACGCCGTGCTCGCGGCCAACCAGGCGCGGGCGAGCGCTCCCGGGTGATCAAGCGGCTCCGGAAGGGACACAGACTCCCTGTCGACGCCCCCGAGCCGGTCGCCGGCGACCCCCACGGCGTGGACCACTGGCGGCTGGAGTACGACGTCCTGGAGCGTGTGGGCCGGCAGCTGCGCTCGGTCGGGGACGCCTTGGCCAGGCGCGCCTTCCGGTACGACCGCCGCTACATACTGACCCTGCGCCGCAACGAGTCGCCGGGACCGATGACGCTCAGCAAGGAGGGCACGGTCCACGAGATCCGGTTCGCGCAGGAGCAGTGGAGCGAGCACCGGCGCTTCGCGCTGCTGCACGACCTCACCGACTGCCTGCGCATCGCTGACGTGACCGTGTTCCACGACTGGCACGCGGACCGCGAACGGGACCTCCGGTTCCACGAGCTGAAGTCCAACCCCCGGCGGCGTGAGGGTGTCCGGCTCGCGCGAACCCGGACGGCGGCCGAGGCCCTGTATGCGGGAGGCCCGCTGCCCGGGCCGGACAGGGCCCGCCTCGTCGAGACCGGCGTGCCGTACGCCACCCACCTGTCCGCCCTCGGCGACGCGTTCGCCCGAGCCCATCGCGCGGGACTGAAGACGATGCGCGTGCCCGGGCAGCGCGGCCTGCTCGCCCTCGACATCGCAGCGGCGGGCGACAGGTGGGGACTGCCGGAGGCCGTCCGCCAGTTCCGCTCGGCGTACGCGGCGCTGCTGCGCCGCACCCGGCTGAGCGGGGAGCGCGTCTGCTTCGGCAGCGGAGACAGCGCGGCGCGCAACACTCTCGCCCCGCCGTGGGGCATCTACCCGCTCCAGCCCGCGCAGTGCGCGGGCCTCATCGCCGACGTGCTGGTCTTCAGCGTGACGCTCTCCTCCGACAACTTCGTCGAAGAGCTCCGCAAGACCGGCCTGGACGCGCCTGGGTCCTGCCGGACGGATCCGACCTGAAGCCGGCTCAGCCCGTCGTCGCGATCCAGGGCCACGGCCGGCGCGTCCTGATGGCCACGGCGGAGCTCGAACGGATCCTGCTGGAGCTGACCGACCTGCAGGCCTGGGCGAGCGGCATGGACCAGCTGCTGCGCAAGGGCACGGCTGGCTGGCAGCCGTGGCCGTACTTCACGGACGAGCACAGGGTCTGGGCCTGACCGGCATGCGAGCCGGCGCGCGTGGGCGGCGCAGCCGACACCGCCGACGGGCGAACGGCAGCGTCTCCTCGCGGCCTCGGACTGCGCCGACACCAGCCCGCTCACCGCGGGCCGCCGCCGTCCCCTGGACAGCCTGGTAACATCTGTTACCATGTGAGGTATGGCTAAGACACAGCTGGGTGCCCGCGTGGACCAGGACGTCGCGGAACTCGCGCGGAAGCGGGCCGCGGACCTCGGACTGAGCATCGGGGACTACCTCGCCCGCCTCGTCCAGGACGACGCCAGCGGCCTGCGCGCCCGCTCCGTGGACGCGGCAGCCCGCTTCCTGGCCGAGCACCAGGCGGTCTTCGACGAGGCAGAGGACGTCCAGCCCGCCCCCCGGGGAGCGCGCGCCGCCTGATGGAACTGCACATCGACGTCCCCTGGATCCTGCAGGTCGCCGAGGCGGCCGGCGCGAACGATCCCGCCCCGGACGACTACGGCGTCCCCGTCTCGGCGGTGGCCCGCCACCGGGCCGAACTCTTCGAGCAGCCCGTCTACGACGGCCCCTACGCCAAAGCCGCAGCCCTCGTGCACACCCTGGGCCGCTGCCGCTGGCTGGAGCGCTCCAACCTCGCCGTCGCCGCCGCCACCGGCGTCATGTACCTCGAAGCCGCCGGCATCCCCGTCAAGCCCGCCCGCGACGACGCCATCGCCCTCAAGGACCTGCTCCTCGACCCCGCCTGCACCGCCGGGAAGATCGCCGCCCTGCTGCGGACCTGGCCCACCGCCACCTGACGCCCGCCGACACGGTCCGCTTCCAGAACGGCGGCCGTGCAGGGCCGTTGAGCGCTCGCCCGTACCGCCCGTGCCCGGTCGCATGCCGAGGCGAACCCCGGAGGAACCGTGCAGTTCACCGTCCTGCCCCCGCGCACACGGCCCGCCGCGCCGCGCCCGGGGGAAGCGTTCCTCGTCAGGGACGACTGGGACGACTATCACTTCAAGACGACCTTCGCCCTGCTCTGCGTCGATGAAAGCGGCCGGCTGCACGAGGTCGGCCTGGTGAAGATCGGCCGGTTCGGCATGACCGCACCAGCCCGAACCTCGGTGCCAGAGGACTTCGAGACCCTGGACGAGGCCTTCTTCTCGCTCGGACAGGACGACACCTATTACGAGAGCCTCCGCGATCTCGGTGACGACGTGCGAAGCGGGGTGCTGCGCGCACTGAACGACGTCGCCTTCAACCAGGACCTGTTCGGTCGCGCCATTGACGAGGCGGTGATGGAGACCTCGTTGCTTCGTACGGTCGCCGCCGACACCGTCTGGCGCCAGTTCAACCGGATCGCCCACGGCGGCGAGAGACTCAGGCCCTTCCACTTCTCCTATCTGGCGCCCCGGACGTCACGAGCCAGGGGAGAGCGCCTGGAACTCGCATTCGAAGTCGACCCCGCCTCGTCCCCGTCGACGAACATCCACGCACTGATCGGCAGCAATGCCGTGGGCAAGACCCGCCTGCTCAGGCTCCTCGCACGGGCCGTAGCAGAGGACTCCGCCCCCGCAGAGGACGTCGGTGAAGTAGTCGACTACACCGGTGAGGTCGGCCCGCCCTTCACCAACATGGTGTCCATTGCTTCCAGCGCCTTCGATCCCTCCTATCTCATCCGCCGGCCCAAGGGCATCACCCACGCGCACGTCACCCTGACTCAATGGGGCCCGCATGGCCATACACCAGAGGAGCGGTTCGAGACAGTGGTCGCCACTCTCAGCGGGGCGCGCCTGGAACGCTGGGAGGACGCGATTGCCACTCTGGCGGTGGCAGACCCCCTTTTCAGCGCGCTCGGCGTCTTGGATGCCGGTCCCTACCTGATGCCCGCCACCGACGACACACCAGGCGTGTCCGAGGGCCACGCCGGCGAAATCTTCAGCCGACGCAGCTCCGGCCACAAGATCGTTCTGCTGGCCATCACCCACCTTGCGGACCTGGTCACCGAGCGGACTCTGGTCCTCATCGACGAACCCGAGACCCACCTTCACCCGCCGCTCCTGGCCGCCTTCATGCGCGTGTTGTCCGACCTGCTCAGCGACCGCAACGGGGTGGCCATCGTCGCCACCCATTCGCCCGTGGTCCTGCAGGAGACACCGGCCCGGTGTGTCTACAAGCTCCGTCGCTCCGGAAATGCGGTCAGGGCCGATCGGCCCGCGATCGAGACGTTCGGCGAGAATGTCGGCATTCTCACCCACGAGGTGTTCGGACTCGAGGTCACACGATCAGGTTTCCATCGCGACGTCCAGACAGCCGTGGACAAGGGGATGACATACCAAGAAGTCCTGCGGCAGTTCGGAGGGCAGCTCGGCGGTGAAGCCAAGAGCCTCGCACGAGCCCTAATCGCCGTCCGCGACAGCCGTAATGACAGCTGATGCGCCCACTTCCCCTGCCCACGCCCACAGCCCGCGACGCCTACCGCAGCTGCATCAGCCGCATCCGCTCAGCCGAACTGAAGCAACGCCTCGAACGTCTGGCGGACGACGTCACCGCTGCGGCCGATGCCTTCAACCAGGCTGCCGGCACCGCGCAGCTCCACACCCTCGTTCCCGCGGCCTTCGCACCCCAGACTGCTCAAGACCATGAGGAGCTGCCCAACGTCTACAAGGAGCGCATGGCCCGCATTGGCGCGCCCGGTCGGCAGATCTACGACGAACTCAAGCTGGCAGCACAGCGTTGTCCCCTGTGTGATCACCGTGACGTCACGACTCTCGACCACCATCTGCCCAAGAGCATCTTCTCGTTGCTGTCCGTCGCTCCGACGAACCTGATCCCTGCCTGCAGCGAGTGCAACAAGATCAAGGCAGATACGACACCACGGCACGCCGAGGCGCAGACCCTGCACCCCTATTTCGACCACATCGTCAGTGAGCGGTGGCTGGGCGCCGAGGTCGTCGAAGGCACTCCACCCGCGCTCAGATTCTCCGTAGTGCCCTTCACGAGCTGGCCGTCCACCCTGACAGGGCGCCTCTGCCACCACTTCGACCTGTTTGGTCTGGCAGCGCTGTACGGGGCTCAGGGCGCCACTCTGTTGTCGGGCATCACACATCGTCTGAGGGGACTGTTCGCGGCGGAGGGCGAGGAGGGTATACGCACGTATCTGCAGGAAGAAGGCATCAGCCGGGAGATGGGACTCGGCCCCAATCACTGGCAGACAGCCGCCTACCGGGCTCTGGCTGCCAGCCCATGGTTCTGCTCGGCCGGATGGCTTACCGAACAGCCTTGAATCCGCACCCTGCACCTTTTATGTCCACACGCCTGCGGACTATGTCCACCGCATGCCGATGTTGGAGAGTTGTTCTGTCCGGTGGCTCACGCTGCCCGCGCTGGACCGCCTCGTCTCCTACGACAGCCCCCGCCCCTGCACCGCCCTGTGCACGCCGCCCCCGATCGCCTGGCGGCACCGCCCACTGCCCGCGCCTCTCACCGCGCACACCGCGCAGCGAGTCGCCCACCGGCTGCACGCGGCGACCGCGCATCCCGGCCTGGCCGCGGCCGTCGTCGCCGCGCTGTTCACCGGTGCCTCCCTCCATCAACTCGCCACCGCCCGCCCCCGCGACTACGACGACGCCGCGGCCACGCTCGCCCTGCACGACCGCGCCCGCTACACCGACGGCTGCGCCGCCTACCCCGTGCCGCCCTGGGCGGGCGTCTTTTTGCGGGCCGCGGCCTGCTTCACCTGGCTCGTACCTGGCGAGGACCAGGAGCTGCTCGTCGCGCCAGGCGACCGCGGATACCTGCTGCGTGTGGCGGAGACGGCCAGGCTGCGCCCGCCCCAGCCGCCCGCGGCCCGCCGCAAAGGCCCGGTCGGCCGTGTGGAGTGGGACTGGCGCGAGCGGCAGGAAGCCGAGCGGTACGAAGCGACGCCGGCCAGCCGCACGGGTCCTCACGGCGCTGAACCCCCTGACGCATCTTGCTCGAAGGGGCAGGATCAGCCGATCGCGAAGTCGGCGAACTCAACGTCGCTGAAGGCAATGTGTAGACCGTGCGCGCGGCGGCCCCATTCGCGAAAGTAGGCGTGTCCCAGCGCGCGGGCCAAGATCACCGTCTGCTGCTGCTCGCCCGCGCCGGCATCCCGAGCGGCGAACAGCTCCCGGGCTACCTCTCCCGGCAGGTCCTGGGTGATCCACCGCACGCGCGGATCGTCCGAGGAGCCTGCAGGAGCCGCGAACCCGAATCGCGCACGGGTATGGAAGACGACCCCCTCCGCCTCAGCCTGGGCACGCCGACGGGCCCGTATCCGGGGCTGCCACCGAGCCAGGACCGCTTCCTCGATCGCCCGGACCTGCATCGGACCCGGCGGGACGACGTGCTCCTGGCCTCTTCGTCACCCACCGCTGCGCGGTGCGCTGCGAAACCCCCCATCATGGTGGCCAGCCTCCGCGTGGAACCTTGGTGCGCCGCCAGCAGAAAACGCAGGCGGGCCCCGGTGCTTGATGGGACGGGCCGGGTGCGCAACGCGCGCTCCAAACCCTGCTCGATCTGTCCCATGTCCACCTCCCCGAGCAGCCCGCCGGCAGGGTCCAGCACCTGCAGTCCGTCGCGTCAGTTCTCCCACACCGCCCGCCCCTGCCTGCCAGTTCCTGCATTCTCGGGACAGAGGTGGCTGACGCAAGCTACGAGCCCTTGGGCAAGCACCGGCGACAAGTTGGGGGCGCAGGTCACGACGGACGTCACCGGCATCCCGGTGTTGTTCTTTTGGTATCGAGCCCCTCAAGGGCGAGGCGGGAGAGCCCCGCCAGATGGAGACCTGAAGTGCCCTTCGACTGCGCCTTGTCCGCGTCGCCGTCCGGCACGCCATGAGCCGAACGACCCGTACGCGGACAACGCCACCGCCTTCGCTGACGAAGGGAAGAGCCGACGGCCCAGCCGGTATCCTGCCCACAGGGCTGACGCCCTGGGCTTCGCCGACGCCCACACCACACCCGGACACCCACACTGCCCGGAACACCGGTGGAAGGTCTTCCGGGATCAACGGACCGCTTGACGAACACCTTGACGATCCATCGAGCCGGGTTGCCGTGTGGGGGCGAGGACCCGGCGCCGAGAGGACCCGTCCATGACCAAACGCACTACCGAGCAGCAGCGCGCCCGCGAACTCCAGCGCACCGCACTCGAGCAGGGCACACGCTTCAGCTACCACGAAGCCCTCAACTGGGTACGCGCCACCGCCGAGGCGCAGGCTGAGAACCCAGATGAGATCGTCGTCTTCGCACCGCACGCGGCCTGCATCATGATCTTCGACGCGGACGAGGACCCCGAGCACATCCGCGACTCGACTACACCGATTCCCGCAGCCGAAGTCGAGCTCGCCAACGAGCTGCTCCAGCGGAGAAACGCTCTGATGCGCGACCGCTCCAAGGCGCAGCTCGTGGCCATGATCCGCAGCAGGTGGGGTGTTCCGATCGCGGATCTCGTGCGCTCCACCAAGCAGGAGCTCGCCAATGATCTTGTGGACGGCGAGGACAGCCGCGAGCGCTACGAGGCTTACGGGCGGGTGGCGCTGATCAACGGCAGGCCGGCGCGCGACTCACGACCTCTTTGCGGGGGCGTCGGCTGCTTCGGCCACGACAGCGCGACGCCCTGGCCGGAAACCCGCGCGCGCTTCCGTGCCCAAGGGCCCTGCATCGTCGCCCAGTAGCTTCCACTGGTCGCCCGAGCTCGCTGCGCTCCGTACCTCCGCAGCCTGGTGCGGCGCTGGGTGGGGGAGCACGGCTTGGGGACGGCCGATCAGCTGCCGTGTGGCCGTCGCCGGCCTGCCGCGTGAGTCCTACTGGCCGCTCTGCGGGACTCCGTTCTTGTCCGCCCAGCCGGTGATGGCCGTCTGCAGGGGGCCGTTCCATGCTGCGCGGCGGATCTCGCCGGCGGGAGTGACGGGGGAGGCCTCGGCGATCCCGAAGGCGTGGAAGAGCTGGTCGGCGAGGAGCGAGCAGGCCTCGACCAGGCCGTGGCCGGCGTCCGCGAGGTCGTCGAGGAGCGCGGTGGCCTCTGCCTGGGCGTGGCGGCAGGCGAACTCGCCGGGCGGGCAGGGCCCGTGCTGCAGCAGCGCCAGCGGGTAGAGGCGTTCCGGCCGGGGCTGCCCGGGTCTCGCAACGGGCTCCGGCGGGGCGTAGGGATGGGAGTGCATGCGGTCGACCAGGTCGACCTCGACACGCACGGTGCCGGTCGTGCCGCACCGGTCCCTCGCGTGGCTGCCGAGGAACGCCAGCGCGGACAGCAGCCGGTGGACGAGCAGATCCGCGGCGAGGAGACGGACACGCTCGTCCGGGTCGTCGTCCTCGTCGAACGCGGCCGGCACAGGCTGCGCCCAGATGCCCGAGCCGTCGGTGCACAGGGGGGGCCGCCGCGCCAAGATGGGGGCACACCCCGGACATGGTGGTCGGTGGCATGAGACGGCGGTCAGTTTCGGGGAGGGTCGCCGTCATTGTGGGCGCGCCGCGACCGGTTCGGCCGCCGCATGTACCCACCTCCCGGGCGCGAGGCAAAGGCTCACCGACGACCGCAGCCTTGGCGGGGGGCGCGGTTAGGGGAGCCGGTACGGCGGGCAGTTGGACTCGCGGACTTGCCTCGGCGGCGTTCGAGGGGCCCCCGGCTCGTCCGGGCGGGGGGTGCGTCAGTGTCTCCTGCGGCCATGCTTCCTCCCGGAGGCGTCTTCCAGTCGCCCTGCCGCCTGGTCAAGGCGTGCAGCCTGCGAGCCGGCAGGGCGATTCGTATGGGCAGGGTGGTGCTTCGACTGCGGTTGTTCCTGCCAGCGGCCTCGTCGCCTTGCACGGGACCGGCTCTGTGGTGCCGCGGCGCGCACCTCAGCCAGGCTCGCCGCACTCGTGCAGCGTCAGCGCACCGAGGCTGGCCTCGGTGCGGTTCCCGCGCATGTCCTTCGCCCTCGCCGACAGCTGCAGCTGCACGGTCTCCAAATACTTCGGACCCGTCCGATACGCGGGGACGTCGAACCGGACGCTGCTGCCGTCCGGGATTCCGTCGGTCGAGAAGTAGGTCCCGTCGCTGGGGTGCTCGATTGTCAGCGACACGTACGCGACCCCGGACGGGTCCGACACGGCCACCCAGACGCTGTAGGTCGCAGGCGTCCCCGGCGGGCCGCAGGTCTGCATCAGCGAGCCGTGCTGGTCCACGACCTGCTGCCCGACTGCGGCAGTGCTGATCTGAGCGAGGCCGACGCTGGGTCCCGTGCGGTCCTCTTCAGGCGGCGTGTCTGTGTCGGTCTCGTCCGTGGTGGTGAGGTCCTCGTCGGACGGCGTGTCCGTGTCGCTCGTGTCCGTGTCGCTGTTGTCGGCGTCGTCCTTGCCGGTGCGGTCCTCGTCGGGCGGCGTCTCCCTGTCGCGGTCGTCGGTGTCGTCCTTGCCGGTGCGGTCTTCTTCAGGCGGCGTGTCCGTGTCGCTGTTGCCTGTGCCGCGGTCGTCCTTGCCGCTGCCGCCCTCTTGCGGTTTCGGATCGTTGCCCGGCAGGCTCTGCCCGCTCTCGCGCGGGCCGGCGGGGGCTCCCACTCCCGGCACAAGTCCCTGCCACGGCAGCCCGATGCCCGCCTCGCTCTCGTCGACGACCACACCGATGAGGAGGCCGGCGACGATTCCCGCGCCGATCGTCCTGGCCACACGCCGCGGCAAGCCACGCGAGGTCCTCCCCGAGCGCACCGGCGGGGAAGCCGCCTCGAGCACGTTCCCGGCGGGCGCCCCGGGACCGCTCAGGGGCGCGGCGGGCGTCCGCACCGTCAGGGGCGTCCGCGTCGTCGGCTCCCCGGTATCTGCCCTTCCTCCCCGCACTGGTTCTCCTGCCGCACCTCATCGCAGATGCTGCGCATCCGGTCGCGCAGCTCCCTAGACGGCAGAAGCACCCCGAGCGCGGGCAGCCTCCGGTTCTTGCGCAGTTCTTCATAGTGCTCTTTGCACGCGTCCTCACAGATCCGGAGATGCAGCAGAACCTCCTCCACCACATCCGGCGTGATCGACAACGCTGCGGTCTCCGGAACTCGGGCGCGCTTGTCACCGGCGGCACTGGCAGACGTCTTGGGATGGAAGGCGGCCTGCAGGCCCTGGCACGTCCTGCGCTCCGGCTGCGACATGTGCAGCACCAGCAGTGCGTTCTGCGCCCTGTGCCGCGCCCTCTGCTGCTTCTTGCGGTACGTGCCCGTGCTGACTCCCAGCGCCTGGGCCTGCTCCTCGGTGGACGTTCCCGTCCGCACCCCGGTCAGCGTCTGCCACATCACGTCCTGGTCCGCCGGCTTGAGTGCTTTCATGAGGTCGTCCCAGATGTTCACGGCGGCCAGATGCTCTTCGGCCTCTCGCGCGGACGCCAGTTGCCGGGGCCCTGGAATCAGGGCGATCAGCTCTGGCTTCGACCCTGTCTCCAGCAGGTTCCGGTGTTCCGTGGCTAACCGGCGGTATGCCGACACGGCCTTGTTCGCGACGACCTTCTCCAGCCAGGGCTCCAGGCGGTCGATTGGCTTGTCGTACCGCGCCAGCACGAAGAAGGCTTCGAAGACGATGCCTTCAGCCAAATCTGGCCACAGGCGGAGCTTGTGCCGGGCGTGGGACAGCAGCCGGGGAGCGTACTGGTCCAGCAGGCTCTGAGCGGCCTCCCAGTCACCCCTTTGAAAACGCTCGATGACTTCCTGCTCGTTCTCCGCCACAGCTTCCCGCCTCTCCCGTCGCCGACGGATCCGTGCACGCCGCTCCTTGAGGCGTGCTCTCGGCTACTACGTCGCGCGAGCCGCCCAAGTTGGGACACCCTCGCCGGTGATTTTTTGCGGGCGTCTCAGCGCCCGGTCGCTGCCCCCCGTCCCATCCTGTCGCTGCGGCGTCTCGGCGACCTTCAATCCGCGGCGCAGACGAACCTCGCTCAACGAGAAGTCGGGTCACGGAGTAGACGGAATGCGTCAGGGGCAGTCATCCCGGCCTGGGTTTCCAGGCCAGTCACCGCACATGAGGCGTGAGATCCATTGCCTGATCGAGGGTGCGCAGCCGTTCCGTCCAGCGCACGGCACTTGGACGACCTGCTGGCCGTGCGCGCGCCGACTCGTGCCCTCGCCGCCCACCGCTCGTGACCTTTGACGGCGCGCGCGGCGGTCAGGGGAGGGCGCGTTGTGGCTCCGGGCCTGCGTTGTGCCTCTCTTCCGTCGGGCGGTCGGTTGTGTCGTCGGCGATGAGGTGTGCGAGCAGGATGCTGGTCGCGCGGCTGCTGAGGGTGTGGGCGGCTGTGATGAGGCGTCGGTGCTGGTGTGCGGGCAGGGACAGGGCGATGCTGGAGGCTCGGCCGGGCAGGCCGAGGGAGTAGGCGACGCAGATCTCCGTTCGGGAGTACTCGAGGAGGTCGAATTGTGCGGCGTGGGGTCCGTGGCCGTCGAGTGCTTCGAGGAGGGCCCGTGGGTTGGTGATGGTGCGCTCGGTGAGCTGGATGGAGGGGTAGCGGGCCAGGTGGTCCATACGGGAGTTGAAGTCGAGCTGGGCCAGGAGGCTCTTGCCGACGGCGCTGGCGTGGCAGGTGTCGGTGAAGGGCGCCCACTCCTCGACCGGGGGAGCGGTGCGGCTGTGGGCGGCTTCGTGGATGCGGATCTCTCCGCTGGTGTAGCTGCTGAGGTAGACCGCGGCGTCGAGGTCGTCGCGCAGGTCGGCGAGGGCCTTCTTGAGCAGGCCGAGGTCCGCGTGCGTGGCCAGTCTCATCACCGGCCCGGGGTGATGGGCGCCGCCGACGGTGTCGATGAGACGCTGGTCGCGCAGCCAGTCCAGCAGCCTGATGGTGTCGTTCATCGACATCTGCCCTCGCTGCGCGAGAGTGCGGGTGTCGATGCCGTCCGTGCTGTTGACGAGGTGGAGCAGGTCCCTTGCCCGCTTGGCGACTTGCCACTCGTGCGGTGCGGGGGCGGGGGTCGGGTGGTTGCGCGCCATGTCGTTGAGGATCGCCGGCCGCAGTGCGTTCGCCGACCACCACGGCTCTCCGGCCGACGGCTTCTGGGCACGGTCTGACGCGAGCGCCGGGGGCGCGGAATCGGAGCGGACGTGGGGGAGCCGGATTGCCAGGGCGTGGCTCTGGGCGGCTGGGACGGCGGAGGGACGCAGCAGCTCGCCCGCCTGGACGGGCTCGTGTGAGGGCCCGGGACGGTACTCGGTCGGCACCGCGGGCGCGGGGACGAGGAACAGCTGCGGCGGACCGGCCTCGACGTCGTCCGCGCCGCCGGCTGGCGCCCCTGCGCGCGTCTTCGGCGCCGAGGACTCGTCCGGCGAGTCGTCCGGCGACAGCCTCTTCTCGGGGACGCCGAGGAGCTCGCGGACCTCTTCGAAGTACTCGGCGTCCTCGACCCGGGGCACGCCGGCACCCGGGGCGGGCCGGCGGTGTCCGAGAGCGTTCAGAAGCCGGGACGCGTCGCCGTGCCCGAGACGTGCGGCCTCGGCGACCAGGAACCTCGCCTCCTTGCCCCAGTCCTCGCCGGCTCGCAGCGCCACCACGACCAGGCGGAACAGCGCGCCTGGGTGCCCGCAGGACGCTGCCTCTCCCAGCCAGTCGGCTGCGTCGTGCAGTTCGTTCCGGCCGAGCGCCTGCGATCCCAGCCGGTACAGCGAGTTCGCCCTCTCCCTGCTCGCACGGTCCGGCTCCACGGTCTCGGCGAGCTTCCCGAAGTCGCCGCCCGGGCGGTCCCAGACGTCCGGCGGCCCGGCCAGCGCGCCCATGAGCTCCACGAGTCCGGCGGGCAGCACCGGCGTCTGGCGGTTGCCACCGTCCTTGTCGAAGCGGCTCACACCCGTCACCCGTCCTTCTTCAAGCGTCGTGTCTTGTTCCGGTGCCGGTTCCTGACGAACTTGACCAGTGCATGCCGCAGCTCGACCACTGCCTTGTGACGCTCCCGGTGGACCCGGTCCGCGCTTATGCCGAGCGACGCCGCGATCTCGACGTCCGTGAGCCCGAGGCTCTGCAGACGCACCACCTGCTGACGCTGGCTTCCCGGCATCGCCTCGATCGCCGGCCACACGAGTTCCTCCATGGGGTCGACGGCGTCGGCCTGCACCGCGTCGTCGGGCCCTCGTGCCGGCACGACGTCCTCGGCCAGCTCCAGGCGCCGCTCGGCGCGCAGCCGGTCCCGGGCGAGGTTCCACACGGCAGTCGTCAGATACGCCTGGACATTGACGTCCTCGTCCAGCCCGCCGCTCTGGAGCCGGCGCGCCACCTTGAGGAACGCCTCCTGGGCGACGTCCTGGCAGGCGTGGAGCGAGAGCCTGCCGTCCGTCCTCCTGCGCAGAGAAGCAGGCGCTGTCGCCATGAAGTCCTCATAGCAGTCCAATAGCCGTTCGCCCACGCTGCCGGCCACGTCGGCACGCTCCGTGCGAGCCTCGCCTCTCACCACGGGGCCTGCTCCTCAGCGGAGGAGCAGGCGATGCACGAGGCAGACCCGGTCAGCACACGAACGGTCACCGAGACGTCCCCGCCGCCGGCGACGTCCACCCGAACGACCGGGGCCGTGCGCTCCTTCGAGCCTGCCGCGGCCAGAGAACTCTGCCGGTCTCTCACAAGGGCGTGCTTCCTCCGCCCGCGGGGCCCCCGCCGTTCCAGACGGGCAGGAACCAGGGCGGCAAGCAAGGGAGCCACTGAGCTCACCAGGACCGAGGCGAGCCCGGCCCACTCGAAGGACGCCGTCATCTGAGTCGATCTCCATCTGTTCCGATGGGACGCGCAACGCGCCCTCTCCATCCAGACGACCTAGCAGCACCCCTTCTCCCTCAGAGATCACAAACGAATTGAAGTGACCGCTTCGAGTCTGAAAGCGACTGGTGTCGACGGCGCCGCTGGCGGGGCGCGAGCCTCGGTCGGCGATCGACCTGATGGCGCTGGTGTCGGGGTACGCCTGATCTGCCCGGTCAGGTGCATTCGAACGTGCCCAGCTCCAAGTAGTCCGACGGCGTTGCCCCGTGCGGGCCTGAAGGCTCCCAAGGCCGACGGGAATTGGGAATTATCAGGGATACTGCTCACCTACTGAGGTTGAACTCGTGATGTCGTGGGGGCTGGCCGAACCGGTGCCGGTTCCACGATGTCCGTCCTCCGTCTCCGTGACGTGGTGAGGTGAGCGTGGTGCCGTCTACCAGCGGTGCCATACCTCTTCGGGTGCGGCGTCACGCGTGACGGAGTGGTCATCTCCCGCGACAAAGAACAGGGCCCAGGACACGACGTTGTCGTCGGCGCGCTGGGCGCCGACTTCGAGTTGGAAGCCGTCGCAGAAGAGGTCGCCAGTCGGGCTGAACCGCAAGCTGGTGTCGTGCTTGATCGCGTGGGCTTCCATGTCCTGCGCGAGCTGCGACGGCACACGTCCGATGAGCCGGATCCCCTCACAGGTCACCTGAGGGCCGACGCGCCCGTCGACGAGGACATAGGCCAGCTCTCGGTCCGCATGGAAGTAGCACTCCACCGCCGCCCGGCTCGTGGGGGCGTCTTCCTTGGCGAAGCTCACGGCGTCCCGCCCCGGGCTGTATCCGTCAGGCCGAGTGGTGAAGCCGTGCGCGGCCAGGGCTGCGATGACCTCTTCCTGATTCATGTCCATGCGTAGCGGCCCCAGGGTCCGCCCGGGGAGGTAGTCCCACTGATCCCGTTCCATGTCCGGAAGCACCGGCCACATACCCGTATCCATCACACGATGATCGTTCACTCGGTTCACGCCCTGTGCTTCAGGGCCGATGAGACGGCCGGCCGGGACAGTGACAGCCGGTCGTTACCTTGTGTCGTTCCTCAGGTGGGTCTGATGGTCAGGCCGGTTTCGGCGAGGCAGCCGTGCGGAGCACATTCTCGAGCGCCCCAGACGGGCATCTGTTCCCTTGGGCGGGGGGGGGACTGCTGTACGACGAGGTCGAGACACACCACATGGCTCGGCAGTGCCGCGATCGGCTACCTCTGCGGTGCCTCCGCCGGCCAGCGGTCGGACACCGACTGGGACGGCATCCGGTACGACTTCAGCACCGGCTTCGTGGACCTGGCGCGCGGCCGCCCCGGTCGAGCCCCACGAGAACACCGTCGAGGTGGGTGCTTCGCAACCTGACGGGCGGGCGGTCCTGTGTCCCTTGACAACAGCAACACGCAGCCTTGTTTGAACAGGTATATGTCTGTTTGCCGGTAGTTTCGCAATCAACCGAGGCAGAAGCGGAGGAGCTGTTGAAGACGAACGCCGCGACTGTCTTGTTCACGCCAGCTCTGCGTACGCTCACGGCTGTCCTGGGTGTGGGGTCGTTCGGCTTGGGGGCCTTGGCGGTCTTCGCGACCCAGAACGGGCCCGGCTCTGCGGCGCTGATTGTATTCGGGGGCGTCCTGCTTCTCCTCGCTCTGCTCGGCAGCGGCATCGAGAGCCTTGAGTTCGGAGGGGCCACGTTGAGGATGCGGGCCGCCGCGGCGGAGAGGTTCGCATTGGCGGAGGAGTCCGAGCGTCAGGGGGACACCGCCGCAGCCGGCCAGCTGCGTGCAGAGGCGAGGGCCCTGCTGGACGCTGCGGGGCCTGTTGCCGCCGACTACAGGTCGGTACGCGGCTCGATGCGCGCCGGTGCCTCACGCACCCGGGCCATGGAAGAGGTGCTTGTTCGCGCGCGCCGCCTGGCACAGGAGCAGCCCTTCGAGCGGGCCGAGGTCTTGCGCTGGCTGCGGGAGGGCACCGACGAGGAGCGCATCACCGCCTTGGCAATGATGCAAGCCAGCCCCGAACTGCGGAACTTCGAAGCCACCCTTGCCGCCATCGCGCGCTCGCGCACCCCCTTCGAGCAGTACCACGCCATGCTGCTCGCGGTGCAAATGGTCGATGCACTCGACGCGGAGCAGGCCAGGAGGCTGGCTGAAGCAGTAGAGGCGAAGAGGGGTATTCGCTTCAGAGCGGACTCGGATCGCCGGGAGCTTGCCGAGGAGATCCTCCGCAAGGCGCGCAGTCGCTCCCAAGAGCCGTAGCAACGAGGCGGCAGAAGGACTCGCCATCGAGGCCACAAGGCCGGCGTCGACATGGCGACGGCTGGCCCAACATGCCCGGCTGCACCCAGGACTGCCGTTCGCCGGTCGGTCTCCGTAGCCGCTCGGCGAACGCGCGCCCCGCACGCCGGAAGCCGAGAGGGCCAGCCTGTGACCTGTCCTTTCGGGGTTCAGGAACGAGTTCCGAGTGCACCATGATGCTGCGCACTGAGTGCTTGAACAGCGAATCGCTCAGGGCCTCGAACGCAGGTGACTGGGGGCAGGTCTGCCGGCCTCGAGGAAGCCCGAATCGGCCTCGCCACGGCATGTGGCGACCGAGGCACAGCACATCTGAACTTGCCCACGTTCATCCTTACGCGCGTGGGGACGTTCGCGTGTACGCCGACAGAGGGTCTCGAAAGGTGGGCACGGTGGTCTTCCTCCGGGCAGCACGACGAGGCCCTCGACGGGTGCCGGGTGCTGATGTAGGCGGTGCTCGTTGGCGGTGCGCGTTCCTTGGCACTCGGTAGTGCTCCGTGGTGCTTGTTGGTGTCGTTCAGGTCGTGTGGTGTGGGCTGCCGGAGAGCGATGACATTCGCTTCCGGCCCGGGGACGGTTCCCGCCCGGCGGGCACCGGTGAAGAAAGTTCGGCCGCTGCTCCCGCCTGGCGGGATGTACCGCTGATCGGCCTTTTCTTACAGGTCAGAGCCGTGTGGCGTGGTCTCCATGACAGTGGATATCAGGGTCGTCCGGGCCGGCCAGATGTACCGCCGCCAGGTCGTCGTCGGCGACGGCCGCCGCCCGGCGCGCACACCCCTCCGCGAGGCTCAGGAGGAGGCCGGGGTCCCGGCCGGGCGATGGATGGCCACGGCCTGGCCGTGCTCGGTCTGTCGGCGGGGGAGGAGGTCACCGAGGCGCAGCTGCGGAACCTGTTCGGCGAGCGGGGCCGGCACCCGTACGCGGACCGGATCGAGGCCGACCTGCTCGCCAAGGGCGAGTCTCCGAAGAAGGCGTTCACGGCCGGCGCCCTCGGACGCCGGGTGACGGTCACCGGCGTCGACTTCGTCTTCCGGCCGCAGCCGACGATCTACCTCCTGTGGGCGCTGGGGGATGAGGAGACCCGGCGGGTGGTCGAGGCCGCGCACGAGCGGGCGATCGAGCGGGTGCTGGAGTGGATCGAGGACGAGGTGGCGGTGATCCGGTACGGCAAGGACGGCGTCTACCGGGTGCGGCCGCCCGGCGGTCTGGTCGCTGCGCGTTTCCGCCACTGCGAGGCGCGTTCCGGGATGCCGCTGCTCCATGACCATCTGCTGCTGTCGGTGAAGGGGCAGCGCCTGGACGGGAAGGGGGCTCGTGTAGGCCCGCATTTCCGATGTCCCGTTCTCATTGATGGTGGCCTTCTTCTGGCCCAAGGGACATGGGAGTGAGACGAACACCCGTCTGATCGTTTGCTCGTCGTGGTGCTGATCCTGGCTTTGATCTGCTACCAGTGCTCTCCTCCCTGATCGTGAAGAAGGCTCAGCTGATCGAGACCGGGGGCTTCGGTGCACGCTCTTGCTGCTCGGGGGTGGGGTATGCC
Source organism: Streptomyces sp. NPDC051907 (assembly GCF_040681075.1). Lineage (NCBI taxonomy): Bacteria > Bacillati > Actinomycetota > Actinomycetes > Kitasatosporales > Streptomycetaceae > Streptomyces > Streptomyces sp. NPDC051907. The sequence goes on from NZ_JBFAYB010000080.1 coordinate 18,400, forward strand.
GCGGGTGCTGGGCGAGGTCTCGATGAGTCTTCGCTGCGTGGCCGGGCAGATCGACGAGGATCGGCCGTGGCTGACGACGGGCGTCGACGTCTTCGAGCCGTCAGTGCCGTGGCGTACGTTCCGATGGCGGCATGGTCAGAAGCACTACTCGGGCACGTACTGGTCCTCCACGATGCGTGACCATGTCGTCTACGAGTCACGGCTTGAGCTGACACGCCTGCTCTACGCCGACTTCGACCAGGACGTGACAGCGGTCTTCGCCCAGCCGTTCCTCCCACCACGGTGGACGATCGACTGCGTCGCCACGTCCCGGACTTCCTCGTTCTGCGGGAGAAGGACGTGCCGCTGGTCGTGGACGTCAAGCCGCGACACCTGCTCACTCGACCGAAGGTGTCCTTCGCGCTTGGTTGGGCCCGCGAGGTGGTGCTTTCCCGGGGCTGGGACTTCGAGGTGTGGTGCGAGCCGCCGGAAGCCGAGCTGGCGAACTTGCGCTTCCTCGCCAGCTACCGCCACGACTGGCTCTTCGACAAAACCTTGCTGGCGGAGATCCGCGAGGCGGATCTGTTCGGGGCCTTGCTCGGCGAAGCCTTCCGCGCCTTTCCGCACCATCTGGAGTGGAGAGTGCGGGCGGCTGTTCTGACGCTGTTGTGGTGCCAGCACTTCGTGACGGATCTGGCCGTGCCTTTGTCCGAGCGCCACGAACTGCGGCAAGGGCCGACTGCGGTGGCCGGATCAGGGAGGCGCGATCTGCCACCCCCGGTGGAGGACGGTCAGAAGGACCCCGGCCCCGGCGGGGACGAAGCGACCCAAGGGCTGGTATCTCGTTTGGGAGGGCGTGTGAACGGTGCCGCAATACGTGTCGGGGTGGGCACGAGGTTGAGGTACGACGGTGAAGTCGTCACGGTGGAGGAGATGTTCGGCTCCGCCGCTGGCAACGAGGTCCTGGTACGTGATGGGCCTGGCCGTCGGTTCCGCTTGTCGCTGCGAGAGGTGCTCGCCTCTGGGCGGGCGTCTGTGATTCCGAGTGAGCCCGGCCCCGCATCCGACGATCCGCGTGAGACGGCCTCCGTCGTCCTGGCCCAGCTCACGGAGGAAGAGCTGGACGCGATGCGTGAGCGGGCGGCCCACATCAACGAGGTCCTCTACGGGTTTCGGTCGGGCAGCGCCGAGCTGCCGGCGCCGGGCGAGCCCCGACCGCAGTACGCGGCGACGGTGCCCAAGCTGCAGCGGTACGAGGCCAAGGCCGCCGAGCTGGGGGTGAGCGTGCGCACCATCAAGCGGTGGGTGCGGGCCTTCCTGCTCGACCGGGAAGTCGGTCTGGTGCATGGCGGGCCCGACCGTGGGGACGGCACCATGGGCGGTCTCGGGCGGGCTGATCCTCGGTGGGTGGAGATGGCCCTGGAGATCATGAACGAGCACGAGAAGGAGTCTCAGCCGACCCGGGCCAAGGTGATCCGTGCGATCGGTCCCCGGCTCGCAGCCCGCCACGGCGAGGGCGAGGTGAAGCTGCCGAAGCGGGCAACGGCCTATCGGTGGCTTGAGGAGCTGGAGCGGCGGCAGCCGACGTTCCGGCTGAGCATGAAGCGAAACCGGGACATCGCGGCCCGGCCGCCGGGGACGTACGGGAAGCTGCGGCCCACGCGGCCGGGCGAGTACCTGCTGATGGACACCACGCGCCTGGACGTCTTCGCGCTGGACCCGATCACGCTGAAGTGGGTACAGGCCGAGCTCACGGTGGCGATGGACTGGTACACCCGGTGTATCACCGGGCTCAGGGTGACCCCGGTGTCCACCCAGTCGATCGACGTTGCGGCGGTGCTGTTCCAGGCCTACCGTCCGCGCCCGGCGGGCAAGGACTGGCCCGCGCACGCGGTCTGGCCCGATCACGGCATCCCCCGCGGCGTGTTCGTGGAGCGCGAGTCCCTCGATGCGGACGAAGCCAAAAGCGGCGGCAAGGCAGGGGCCGCCGGTCCGGCCCTGGTGCCGGAGACCATCGTCGTCGACCACGGCAAGCCCTTCATCAGCGAGCACATCACCTCCGTCTGCCAGCGGCTCGGCCTGTCGATTCAGCCTGCTCGCCTGCGGACAGGGCGGGACAAGGGGCCGATCGAACGGTTCTTCCGGACCCTGCGTGAAGGGCTGCTGGAATCACTGCCCGGGTACAAGGGACCGGACCTGTTCTCGAGGGGGGAAAGGCCAGAGGACCAGGCGTTCTTCTTCCTCCACGAGCTGGAGGCGATCATCCGCGAGTGGGTGGCCTGCGTGTATCACGTGCGACCCCATGACGGGCTGGTCGATACCCAAGTGCCTGGACTGAGGCTGTCGCCGGCGGTGATGTTCGAACACGGCATGGCTCGCGCCGGATACATCGAAGTTCCCCGCGACCCGGCGCTTGGATTCGAGTTCTTGAAGACGCAGTGGAAGCCGATCCACCACTACGGCGTCGAGATCCGCAAGTGCCGCTACAACGGGCCCGGCCTGGACGGCTACCGCGGTGAGACAAGCCCCTACCCGGGGCCCAAGGCCAAAGGTCTGTGGCCGGTCCAGGTGGATCCCGACAACATCAACTACATCTACTTCCGCCGCTTGGACACCCGGCGCTGGCACACCCTGGAGTGGGAACACGCCCCGGCGGTGAAGTTCCCGATCAGCGAACAGGCCATCGAGCTCGCCCGGAAGGTGGCGGGAACGAAGCACCGCTTCCCCGACGACGAGACCGCCGTCTCCGAGCTGCTGGAACGCTGGCATCTTGGCCTCGGACTGACCATGACCGAGCGGCGGCTCGCCTTGCGGCAGGCTCGTGAACAGTCCGCCTTCGACCTTCCCGACCGCGAGGACACCGAGGTCCGCGCGCTTCCCTCGGTCGCCCGGATCCTCGCCTCCGGTGAGGAGGACGTCCCGGACGGGCGAGACGAGGACGAGGTGGAGCCGTACGCGGGCCTGGCCCCCGGAGACGATGACGAGGACGACGAACTGGACGGCCAGGACCCGGCCGATGACTTCTACACCGGCGCTCTGGAGGACGCATAATGCCGCCCCGCCCTGCCGACCAGCCCGAGGACGCACGCCTGCGGCTGGACAACCTCACGCTCTCCCGCAAGGAAGGACTGCGCGCCCTGGCCGACGCCGAGCCCCGCCGGCAGCCGGAGCTCCTGACACCCGCACAGATCTCCGACCTGAGCGATTCGGCACGGATCAAGTACGAGCATGGCCGGAGTGTCTGGCACGCCAACCTCGGACCACTCAAGACTCCTCAGCTCGAAGCCCTGCACGAGGACCTGTGGGACATCATCGCCAGCAACCAGCAGGACGGCGACAAGGCCAAGGGAGCTATCGCCGTGGACGCGTTTCCCGGACTGGGCAAGACCACCGCGGTGCTCGACTTCGCCTTGAAATACCACCGGCAGGAGATCACGCGGGCTGGCGCCTTCACCACCTCCGGCCACGAGCGGTGGCCCGTCTGCCGCGTCGGCCTGACCAGCAACATCGGCATGAAGGACTTCAACCGGTCCCTGCTGGAGTTCTACGCACACCCCGGCCGCACCACCGGCACGGCCGCCCTGTTCGTGCAGCGGGCACTCGACTGCTTCCTTCGATGCGAGACAAGACTGCTGATCATCGACGACCTTCACTTCCTCAAATGGCAGGACCGCAACGGAAAGGAGGTCAGCAACCACTTCAAGTACATCGCCAACGAGTTCCCCGTCACCCTGATCTTCATCGGGGTCGAACTAGGCAATCGCGGCCTCTACTCCGAGGCCGACTCCAGCGGCGACATCACCCTCGCCCAATCCGCGCGCCGCACCACGCCGCTGACCATGGACCCCTTCGTCGTCAACGACGACGAGCACCGAAGGGAATGGCGGAACCTCCTCCTCGCCCTGGAACAGCGGATCGTCCTGGCCAGGAAGTTCCCCGGCATGCTCGCCGACGAACTGTCCGACTACCTCTATATCCGGACCACCGGCCATATCGGTTCGCTGATGACGCTCATCAACCGGGGCTGCCTCGGCCAGGTCCTGCTGTGCACGCAGGGGTCGCGGTACTGCCCTGAATGCCTCAAGGAGAACGGTGGCCGGTGGCAGCTCTCCTGGCGGCTCGGCTGTGCCTCGACCCGGGCGTACGCCTGAACCTGGGCCACCCGCCTCCGGTGCCTGTTCCCGTTCGGCGATGTCGACTGGCCTGGGGGCGGCGATCCGGTATCGCAGCAGCGGGCCGTACTCGTCGACCGGGGCCGCCGCAGCGTGGACCGCTTCCGCAGTTGGAAGCACGGCACCGGGATGACTCCCAACCACAGAGCGCAAGGTCATGTACAACGCGGCTGGATGATCGGCGGCAAGGAGGGGGACTGAGATGGCCGCATCGCCCCGGGGAAGGGATGGCGGTCCTCAGCAACAACTACCACCTCCGCCGACTGAGGATCTTCCTACGTGTCGCTGGCTACCCGATGTTCGCCACCGCCTGCGACGAACACGGCCTCAGCCGGACCGCGGTCAACGAAGCCTTCAAGCAACTGGAGGCGGACCTCGGCGGCCAACTCGTCGAACGCGCGTCCAAAGGCCGGTCCATGCAGCTCACCGAATTCGGGCAGCGTGTGGCCCAGGCGGTCCTTCCTCTGGCCGATCAACTCGGAGTTCGCCCCGAAGAAACCGAACGCCTGCGCCGCGTTCTGTGAAGCGTCCCGGTAAGTGAACGCATCGTGAGGTGTAGGGACATGAAGGTGAGGCAGAAGGGCTGTGTTCCGCAACTGAGACTCGCCCGAAACGCCAGCTCAGCACTCCAGAACGGGGCTTCCGGATGTGGTACAGCTCGGAACCTCACATGCGGCAGTTTTCAAGCGGCGTGGCTACGCGGCAGCGCTCAGGGTTCGTCGAGTTCGACCCGTTGCTCTCTCGGGATCGCGTCAACGTCGCCGTCGGCATCAAGGGTTTCCTCTGTCCAGGTAATGGTTGCTTCTCTTATGCCGCGTTTCCGGCGGAGGTAGCTCTTGATCTGATCGGCGGCCACGTCAACCGTGATACCCACAGGGATCGTCAGCAGGAGAGACACCAGCTGGTCTCCCCCTCGCCGCCTGTTCTCGGGATGATCACGCAGGCCGATTCCGTTGTCGGAGACGGGTGCGTCTACCGCACCGGCTGCATTCGCATCCGCCTGGATGGCGGAGACGAGGGCCTCGGCGTTGTCGGTCTTTAGGTCGAGGAAGTAGTCCATCGGTGCTCTCCCAACCATGTCCGTTCAGGTGGTCCTGTGGCTCGTCGTCGCTCTGGGGTCGCCCACCACGAACCAGGGGGACCACCAGGATGCGTGCGTCGGTCGCGGGTGGTCGCAGCCAGCGATGAGGGCCTTGACGTGGTCGACGCGTAGTCTGCGGCGCATGGCCTGTCGTGCCCAGGCGACCGCCGGACCGACCGCGAGCGGTCGGTCGGGTGTTCGCCATGGCCGGTCCGGGCCTTTGCCGTTCAGAGCCGACACGAACAGGTCGGCGAACAGCACGCCGGCCGCGTCCGGAACAGGGGCCATGCTGACCACGGCGGCCTGGGCGCCGGTCACCACGATCAATTGGCGGACAACTCCGAGGAACTCGTTGTTCTCCTCCCTGGAGAAGTCGCCCGCGCTGCATCCGGTCAGCAGGAGGATGTCGGCGCCGAAGGTGCGTCCGGCGATGTTAAGAAGGTCGGTGGGCCTGGTCCAGGTGCCGTCGCGGGACAGCAACAGCCCGTGCGGCTCCGCGTGGCATGCAAGGTGCAGCAGCCCCGCACTGCACCCGCGCTCCAGGAACCCGCCGCAATCGGCACTCACGAGAAAGTCGGACCCGGGTTCATCGGCGAAGTGGTTCGATCTGGTGGCCTCCACTTCCTGGTCCACGAAGAGGAGGCCTTTACCCCCGCCGTCACAGGCCACGCCCAGGTAAGCAGTGTCCCGCCCGCCTCGTTCTGAGCTTGGACGATGGGCGCGCAGATGACGCAGAACGCCCGCTGCTGGAACGATGGTGATCGTGCAGCGCTCACCGAGCGTGAGGTTGGAGTTGGACGGGTCCGGACTCGGTACCTGGTGCCACGGAACGCCGAGGAGAAGCGAATCGGGAGAGATGATCAGTGTGTCGATCTCGTCCGGGACCGGCCCGAGCAGCTGATCCGCACTAGGGAAATCGTTGCTGGGTAGTACCTCGCCCAGGCGACCAGCTCTGACGGCCGCGGTGGTGAATTCCGAGGTGACACCCGTGGCAAGCCCGGCGGTGACACTTCTCCGGGTCACTACGGTGCGCAGGGGAGCGGGGTCGTTCCACCGGTAGCTGATGTACGCTTCGCCCGGCTCCAGACAGGTCTGCAGTTCCTTGGGGGTCACCGGAGAGGTGCTGAGCAGTTCGATCCGCTCTGGTGTGTCGTGATAGATGCGCTGGAACCGTCTGGCCACCTGCCGGTCGATGCCCTCCAGCTCGTGTTCCTTACGGCGGAGCCCTTCTTTCATCACCTGGACTTCGTCGTCGGAGCGTGTGATCAGTGTTGCTTTGATCATTTGCTGGAGGTCGGATTGTTCTCGGGCTAGACCCTTTCTGCGCGTCATCAGCTCCGACAGGGTGCCGTCGTCGGCGGCCAGTCGGCTCCAGGTTTCGTCCTGCAGGTGTTGGTCCTGAAACGAGCGTCCTTTGGGCGCCTCACTGAGCAGCCAGATGATCTCTTGCCACAGCGGGTGCTGACCCATGGTGGCCGCCGACCTGCTTACCTTGCTGGTCAGGATGCGAGTTCCGTTGGCGATGATGGTCCGATCGTTGATCTCTCGGTCCCTGGGTATTCGAAGGCTCGGCCGGGCCTGCTCATAGGTGTGTAGGGCATCGACCGCGGTGGTGATCCACTCCGCGCCGCCGGTCTGCGTCAGCGTGACGGCGGCCGTCATCCCGGCAGCCGCTGACTCCACCGGGCGGTCCGCGCGCGTGAAGGCTTCTGCCGCACGACGGAGGGCGGGTACGCTCCGAGGGTCCGGCGGGCCGCCGACCACGTCCGTCCGAAGGGCCTGCCCGGCCATGAATTCGGCCATTCCCCTTCCCCACCAGTCGTCGGCTGCGCCGAGGTATTCGGCGGCTATATCGCACGTGGAGTAGCACTTTTCGCGATACTCGGGTCGGAGCATTCCGAGCCAGTTGTACTCATAGGCGGCCTGGTACCAGCACCGTCCCGCATCCCCGACAAGTCCGACCGTGCGGAATAGTTCAGCCGCGTGCTCGTACTCCGCCGCACGTTCCTTCCGCAGGTCAAGAAGGGCCGAGGTATTGCCGGCCTGTACGAGGCTCTGTGTGGCTTGCCGGCCACGACCCAGACTCTGCGCCCGCTGATAGCGGCACTGCGCCTCCATGCGGGTGTTCCCGGAGGCTGCGTACTGATCCGCCAGCTGAAGGAACCGGTCCGCGGCCGTTCGTACGTCAGTCATCCAGCGTCGCCCCCAAGCCCTTCGCTGCCTCCTCTTCGAGGTCGGCAGCACCGGGTAGACCACGCACCAGGGCCAGCACCTGCTCGTATTCCTCGGCCGCCGAGTCAAAGTCCTTCAGGATCCGATGATTGTGCGCGAGGGCCAGCCGGAAGGTCGCCTCGGTGCGGCGGTCCCCCAGTCGGCCTGCGACGTCCGCGGCTTGCGCGGCCGAAGCGAGGGATCCCATGGGGTCTCCGGCCGCCAGCCGCGCCTGCGTCCGATACCGGAAGGCCACCAATCGGAACGTGAGCAAACGCAGACTGTCGGTGTGCTGGGTCGCGGCAATGATCTGGCTGCTCAGCTCGGTGTCGGACCACCGGTTCAGGTCGGCCAATGTTTCCAGCTTGGCCGCCGAGGCCTCAAGATGCCCGGCCTGGTCCTCCGCCTGGCCGAACTGGCCGATGGCTCGGTCGAACCACAGCAGACTCTCCTCGTGCCGGCCGTCGACTGTCAGAGCGTGCCCACTGCCTAGGAAAGCCTGGGCCGCCGGGGTCACGAGTCCATCCTGCTCGAAGATTTCCCCTGCCCTGCGAAGCTGTTCGAACGCTGCGCCGCCGCGTTCCAGTTGAAATAGGTATCTGCCGAGCTCGAATCGGGCTGCAGCTTCCTTCCCTCGGTCGCCCGACTGCAAGAATTTTTCAGCGGCGGCTGCAAGGGTGGAAAGTTGTTGATCGGTATACGTGCCACTGCCGCTCATTTCGATCATCTCCGAAAACGGCGAACTTGGACGCGGGCTGGGCCGCGGGTGGGATTCCCGCCGAACCCGTCCTGATGCCTTCTCTCTCTTCAGGCTATCCACATCGTGGGAGGGCTTGCAGCGTGAACCGGGGGCTGCTCCGTCGGTCAGGCTCCGCCCGGAAGGACGCTCGTGCCCGGGCAACTAGTCCCGGCCGGGAAGGGGGGCGTGTCCTCCGTCGTGGTGTAGCCGATCACGGTCCGTCACCTCCGCTTCGGAGCCGTCCGGTACGTGCCGCTGCGGGCCGTCGTGCGATCACCGTTGGTCCCTGCTCGGCGAGCCTCAACAGGGCCTCCGGCGAGGGCGATTCGGGCCGCGACCGGGGGATTGCGCCGGCTTGATCGGCTACACCACTCGGCGGGACACCACCGGAAGGGGCTGCCCCTTCCCGGACAGCCTGGCATCGTTCCCTAGGAAACGAACGTCTGCGTGAGGTCCTGTGAGCCGACAGCCCAGAGCGACGCGTTTACGACTGGTCTCCAACGGTCGACTCGGAAAAGGACATAGACGCGAGACAGATGTGCTGTAGCTCCGGAGTGAGAAAGCCGAGAAAGCCCAGTTCAGCACACAGGAATAGGACATTCTGAATGTGAACCTACACGACTGTAGGTTCACATTCCTTGTGTCCTGCACTTAATTCTCCATGGCCCGCGTCTGGCCCATGGGGCATGGAGATGAGACGTGTCGGTCGAGGTGACTTATTGAGGCCGCCAAGCGCTTATCCAACGGTAGTTGAAGGTTCTCGGCCATCAAGGCGCCGATTTTACCCGCCGCTTCAGCCATTCTCACGGCGAGGCTGGTCCTGCGGCGGTCGCGGCAGAGCGTCGACGAGCGGCTTCAGCGCTGCTTCCAGCAGGTCGGACTGCCGGGCGGGTCGGCTGGGATGCAACCGCATGACATGGAAGACGTGGTCGCGTACGGCGGCGTTGCGCAGGCTCCCGGACTGCTTGCTGCGCAGGATATCCAGCATGCTGGGGCCGGACTCCTCTTGGATGCCTTCGATCATTTCTAGCTCTTCGATGTCCACGATTTCCACCGGATCGATGTCCGGTGCCTGAAACAGTCCGCGCGCGCGGGCGCGCTCACGGATCACGGTGAGGGTGACCGGGTTGACGGGGAAGCCCTCGGGCAGTACGAGCAGCGGCAGGTAGCGCCGGTCGGCGATAGCCGCCGTGCCGGTGAGCGCGGCTTCGTCGCGGCGCAGAGCGGCGATGGTCGCGTCGATCTGATCGAGTTCCTCGATGAGCTTGTCGATGTCCTCGATCTGTGATTCGCCGGGAACGGCGGTGACGGCTTCACGGCGCAGTTGGGAGGTCGTGACCTCGATGACGATCCAGGTGCCGGGGTAGTCGATCGCGGCGTCGGCGATGCGCTGCCCTTGGGCGGCATAGGCCACCTGGAGTTCGGCGTCGTCGTAGACCCGGCGGGTGGTGCCTTCGTCGCTCGTGATCCTGTGCAGGACTTCGCTGACGTATACCTCGCTGAGGTGGCGCAGGGTCGATTCGGCCCGGGCCGCGAGCTTGCGGTGGCCGGCGGGCTTGGTGCGCTCCGGCGGCGGGGACTTGATGTCCCAGATCGGCAGCCATCCGAAGGCACGGTTGAGGAGGTGGCGGGGGTCGAGGATGAGTAGCTGGCCCTCGGGCAGGTGCAGCACCGGCCACTGCTGGAAGGGGTCGAAAGACCATTCGGTGCGCTGTTCGGGCTTTTGGCCACGTACCGCCTCCCGCATACCCGACAGGTCAGTGCTGATCAGCGCCAGCACCGCCTCGGCCTGCTCGGCGGGTATGTCCAGGCCAGCCAGTTCGCTCGGCTCGATGACACAGCGGCCGGATGTGGTGACCATCCACAGGTAGCCGGCAACGGCCGCCAGGTACTTGAACTGAATGCCCGTGCTGTCCCGGTAGGCCTGGCTGAGGTCGACGATGCCCGGCTCGCCCTGGTGTTCGGTCGGCAGTTGCAGCCAGCGGCGCGCATAGCGGGCCAGGAATCCCGCAACGGACCAGTTGTGGTTGAAGTGCTGGTTGGCGATGAGCTCCCGGCCCAGCGTGCCAGGCTGGTCCCCGATGACAGTCGGGCCGGAGTCGGGGAACACCCCCATCGTCTGGGTGAGGGCGAACAAGGCGCCCACGAGGTCGCCCTCTTCCTTGCCTTCGGGAGGCAGGGTGTCCGGCGAGGTCTCCATGGCTCTGCGGGCCACGAGCATGAAGGCCTGGGGTGCGAGGAGTCGGCGGGTCTTGTCTTGGAGCAGGTTAAGAACACGACTTCGGACTGGTTCATTGAACACCAGGTTGGCGAACCCATGGTCGACTGAGGCGACGGTCGCACCGGGAACGGCCAGGGCGTTGAGGCCCATGGCACAGAAGCGTAGAACGCCTTCCAGGGGAAGGCGCTGCAGCTGGCTTTCGGTGTAGCCGGAAGCCAGCTGGAACCCGAAGATCTCTCCCGGGGTGAGGAAGACCGCGGTCAGATCGATCGGCGCCGGTTCCTTGGACGAGGCTGGGACCCACAACCCACTGGGGCGTTCGTTCCAGCGCGGGACGAGTGCCGTCACGGTCGATCCCTGCAGCACCGGGTTGCCTGCCGACGGGTCGGCCAGATAGCTGGTCCGCAGGGAGGCGGGCTCAGCCTCGGCAAGTATCTGGCTCATGGCCTCAATCTGCTGAGCGAGGCGGTCTCCGGCGTCCATCGGCGCTCCCCTTGTACACATACCGCTGGCCATGGACTCGGCTGCCAGCATCACGATCTAGCCGTTATTAGGATCGATGGCGAGGAGGGGCGGAGCCAAGCGAATAGCCCCAAGGCATGCCTTCTCCAGGTCCAAAAGGGACAAGATCGTGAGACGTAACGTCGGCCCTTAGTGAGACGCATGAGAAAGCCCCAGGCCACCGCAGCGAGGCGGGACATTTCATTTGGGAACCTACACCAGGCCATCGAACGAGAGAACGACGTGGCCTGATCAGCTGCGATCAGGACGCCGGATCCTCGCCCGGCGGGATGAAGGCGTCGGCACCATCAGCGTCCTCGACATGCCCCTGGGCATCGACCGTGATGGCCGTCGCCCGCCCCTGCGACGTGATGAGCCAGGCCAGCACCTGTTCCGTCAGCGGCGTTCCCCCTGGTCCCTCGTCCTTCCAGTGCACCCGCCACCCTCCACCTGGCACGGCGGCCACGACCTGGTCGGCTCGCTCCAGGTGGGAGAAGTCCTCATAGTCCGTCACCGCACGCAGGGCGCCGCGCTTGGGATCGACGACCAGGGCCGTCCCGGTCGCCTGGTCCCAGCCCTCCACACGCACCATGCGGCCGACTCGGTGTCGGTGCCGTTGAAGATCGCGGTCCAGCCGGTCTGATTGAAATAGCGAAGAGACACCGCGCCATCATCTCGAACCACGACGCTCGCGCTTCACAGGGCTCCTTGCTCTGCACGTTCATCCGTACGCAGCTCTGCACATAGACGAGTACGCCGACAGCACCCCTTCAGGCCACCGTCCAGGAGTTGGTGCGGTCGCCGGGGCACGCTGGGCGATCGAAGAATGCTTCCAGGCCGCGAAGAACGAATGCGGCCTGGACCAGTACGAAGTCCGCCGCTACGTGGGCTGGTATCGGCACATCACTCTGGCCATGCTCGCGCACGCCTTCCTGGCCGCCACGGCACACCAGCCCTCGGAAAAAGGGGCGGAACAGGTGAGACACCCGGGGCGATCGGGCTCACAGTGGCGGAGGTTCGGCGACTCCTGGCAGCTTGTCGTGCCCTGCCCCCGCACCTGAGCGGACACCGAGGACTACACCACGCGCTGAGCTGGTCGAACTGGCGCCGCCGACGCCAAGCAGTTGCCCGCCGCTGTCACTATCTGCGGCGTTGTCGCACGATCGAGGGGTGGTCTCCGTGAGACCGCCCCCGCACGTTCGAAGTCCCACTACACTCCCGCCACCCGGCGAAAGACCAGGTCAGGCAGCGAAATCCTGCTGGAGTACTAGCCGACCTGCCTCGCGTCGCCGAGAACCGCGATCCCACCGTGAGAGCAGGGGACACCGGGACTGCCTCCGAGGTGATGCCAGTTCTCATCAATATCCCTGCCCAGCCCGGCCGACGCGGCAAGCCATCGCACCTGTGGGTCAGTTCTCAGGACCGCGAGCGGTACCTCGACGCCACCAACGATGCGGTGGCATTTCCCGAGCCCCGGGCCGTCGACGACAGCAACCCCGCCGAACCGGAGCCCCTCCAGCTGAGCCGCGAATGCTCCTCCCAGCGAAGGGCGGACGACGAGAAGAAGCGCGGCAGCGTCCCTCGGGACACCGTCGCTATCCTGCCTGCGGGCACCACGGTGGCAGGCCCGCACGTGCCCCCCGCTTCGCAGCAGCCCCCAGCAACGGAGGCTGCTCCACCCGCCGTGCCAAAGATCTCTCCCGGCCCGGCATACCGCCTTCCGCCGCAGATGCCTCCCACCCGCGGTCACGCCCCGCCCGGACCGCGGGACCACGGTACGGCAGTTGAACTGCCCGCCTGCGGCCATCGGGCCGTGCGCGTCCTGCCGCGAGCCCGCCCACCGGTACGGCGAGGGAGGAAACCCCCTTGTGCTCAGCATGCCGACATCGCTGACCTATGCCACCTCGTCGGTCACGTCCGGGCCGTGGCGTGCGACGCGGACACCGAACGTCCGGCCCGGGCGGCGGACGATCCCGGAACCCGGGCGTCAACGCCGGGGCAGCAGGTTCCCTTCTTTCGGTGATCACGTAGCGGCCAATGCGGTGACGGCGCCGGTCGCCAGACTCGCGGCCGTGGCAGATACGAACGACTCGGACTCTCCCCGTCCCGCCTCCGACAGCGCAGCCGCCGGGGCGGGCCGGGCGACTGCCGGCACCCGCCGGGTCCGGTTCCCGCTCGTGTGGTGGCTCCTCGCACCATGCCGGGGGTGCAACCCGTTGGCGGGTGGACGAGCTGCTTGCTCGCCGGCACTCTTGCGGCCTCCAGCGTCCGCCGTGCATCCTCGACGGTGAGGTGATCGTTGATCGATGCCCGCCGAGGCATTCGTATCGCCGTCTCGATCCCCGCTCCGCCGACGGTGCCCAGGGACGGCTGGATGGAGCGCCCAGTCTACGTTTTGCGGTAGATGGAGACGTGCTGCGTACTGGAGGACGTCAGCGGGGATCCGCGCCAGTCCTGTGCTCGGGAGAGGGGTGTGAGGCCAGCCAGGGCGGCCATCAGGTCCAGTTCCGCTGGCCAGATCCATCGGACGTGGCAGGGCAGCATCTGCACGCCGCCGCCGGTAATGCTGATCTCCTGGAATCTCACGGTCTGTTGGGCGGTGTCGACCACCGTGGCCGACACGGACAGGGCGTCGTCTGTGAGGTCTCGGATCTTAAGGTTCTTGCCGCGTAGGAACCCCGCGAAGATCTGCGGGTGGGTGGCCTCGGCGACGAAGGTCCCGCCGGGCGCCAGTGCCTGGGCCACGTTCTGCAGGCAGCGGAGTTGATCCGCCTGCGACTGCAGGAGGTGCAGTGCGCTGTAGGGGGCGTAGACGAGGGAGTAGGAGTGGCCGGTGTCGTGGTAGTCGGCCATGTCGCCGACCGTGACGGTGATGGGTAGGTCGGCGGTCTTCTCCTCGAGCCGTTTCGCCATGGTCGCGGAGAGCTCGATGCCGTGGACTCGGACACCGGCTTGGGCGAGGGGAACGGCGATTCTGCCGGTGCCGATCCCCAGTTCCAAGGCGCTTCCGTCGGTGGCGAGTTCGGCCAGGCGGGTGACGGCTCCGTCAGGGGCTGCGGTTTGGCCGAGGAAGCTCTGGTCGTAGTGCTGGGCCCAGGTGTCCCAGAGCTTTTGCTCGGTCCACTCCTGCCCGTTACCCGAACCGGACATACGGTTACTCCTTGAGGAAGAGGGGGCGGGAACGTCAGACGAGTTACTTGGCGCTGGTGGAGGCGAACATCTCGCCGCGTTGCCGCATCCGGTTCTCGGAGTAGGACCGGAGCTGGGGATCCGTCGCGAACTGGGCGTCGACCCTTTTCCGGACGGCCCGGGCACCCTCGGGGGTGGTGATGTCGAGGCTGTCGACCATCAGGTTGTCGTGCAGGTAGCGGTAGAGATAGACATCGGGCAGGTCGTGCGGGTTCAGGTCAGCGCGGATGCGCTCCGCGGCTGCAGCGGGGACCTCGGTGAAGCGGGTGTGGGCTCGGGGCAGCGGATCCTGGAGCGGGTAGGCGTCGAAGTTGGTGAACTCGACGCGGGTGCCGTTGAGATAGGCGACCTTGATGCGCTTGCGCAGGCAGAAGTTCACGGCTTCGGCGAGCTTCTCGATGATCGGCTCTCCCTTGTCGTTGAGGGAGGTGTTGCAGAGCATCGGAACCCCTGTCGCCTGATGGAAGGCGGAGATGAGGGTGTGCAAATGCGGGTTCTGGTCTCTGGTGAGGGTCTGGACCCGGGCGGAGTAGTCCAGGTGTGCGACGGCCGGGATCTGGGTGCGCCGGGACCCGCGGATGGTGAAGGTCTCCAGCATGTACGGCGACGGGCGGGCGTCTTCGAACCAGTCGTCGATGTGCTCCTCGAGCACGACGGGGGCTACTGGCCGCCACCATTCGCGCTGCTTGTGCTCGTTGAGGAGCTCTTTAGAGGTGTAGGTGGTGGGGTCGGCGATGAGACTGCGGTTGCCGAGTGCGCGAGGACCGATCTCGGAGCGGCCGTGGAACCACGCGACAGGGCCGGCCCGCAGGTCCTTCACAGCAGTGCTGGCTGTATATGGCGTGGTGCTGACGATGTAGGGCTGGTGGTTGGACAGCACATCGTCAAGGCTGTCGTCGCTGCTGCCGAGATAGGCGGTGGGGAAGCGGAAGGAGAACGGCTGGTCGCCACCCTTTTTCAGGAACCCGGCCAACGCCATGCCCACCGACTGGCCGTCGTCGCCCACGCACGGGGGCGCGAGGAGCTCCTTGAACCGGTACTTGTTCATAAGGTGGCTGTTGGTGGGGCAGTTGAGTGCATACCCGCCGGCGAGAGCGAGACGGGTGTCGGACGGGGTCAGCCGGTGCCGCTCCAGGGCCCGATCCACGTTGCGCTCCATGATGCGCACGGAGATCGCCTGGACTTCCTTCATCACCGCGCTCACCAGGGACTCCTCCGCAGAGAACTCCGGGTCGCTGATCAGGGTGGCAGTGACCTGGTCGACGATCTGCGCCAAGGCGGTGGCCGGGGTGGTCATCGAGGTGATGTCGTCGAAGACGTATGTGGCCAGGATCTCGTCCTGGTCGCAGACGCCGTGCGCCTTGGTCGCCGTGGCCAAGGCCATGAGGGTGCCTTCGCGTTGGTCGAAGCGGTCCTTGGCGGCACCGTAGAGCGGTGCCGGCGATTCCACCGGGAAGAGGCTGACTTGCCCGTCGCGGACGACACCGCCGGCGAACCACTTCGGCTTGATCGAGCGCTCGATGACGAACTCCGGCCCGCGGTCGACGGCGAAGCCGAGGGTGGTGCCGTGGAAGTACTTGTCGGTGTCGAGGAGCAACGCGCTGTAGAGGTGCGCGAGGGCGTGGTAGGCGAGATCGGGCTCATCGTTGCCCAGGTGGTAGTCGCTGACGGTGTCAATATCCGGGGTGCCCCAGATCGCCGTCATGTCCGCGAGGGTGAGATCGTGCTCGGCTAGGCGCTCTTGGAGGAAGTCTTCCAGGTGCGCGCGGTCGAGGAAGGGCGTGCGGTGCTGCTTCAGGCCGCTGATCCGCTCGATCTCCCAGTGGGCGAGCAGCGTGACCTGCTCCTGCTGCTTGCGCCACAAAGAAACGTTCGCGTCGTGCCGGTAGGAGGTGTTGAGGATGCGTTGCAGGCCAACCGGGTTGACGTATACCGAGAGGCAGTAGCCGTCCTTCATGGGATCTCCAACAGGTTGCGGGACACGCCGAAGCGGTCAGTCCTTGAGGGTGAGTACGACTCCGTACCCGCCCCCGGTGTCCTCGATCACGTGGTGTAGGCGCCAGGGCGTCGGTACCAGGAGTTCCCGCAGTTCGGGCAGGGAGAGGTAGAGGTAGTCGAAGTACGGCGTGGCCAGGGCACCGGAGCGGATGCGGATGCGGAGCTGTCCGGCCATGCGGCCGGCCTCACGGTTGGCTTGGTGATAGTCAGTGTTGATCTTGCCTTTAGATGTGTACGGGTCGCGGCTGGTAGCCAGAACCCGTGCACCGGGTGCGGCGACGCGGGCCCACTCGCGCAGGGTGACCAGTGACTGCTCCCGGCCACCCAGGAGGCCGAGGTTCGCGCCGAGCGCGAGGATCGTGTCAACGGACGCGTCGTCGCACGGCAGGTCGTGGGCGGTACCGAGTTGGGCCGGCACCGACTGCTTCTCGCACAGTTCGACGGCACCGGGGGAGGAGTCCACCCCCATGACGGACAGGCCGCGCTGCTGGAGGTGCAGGAGATGGCGGCCAGCGCCGCAGCCGATATCGAGGACCCGGCCGCGGGCCTCGGCGAGCAGCACCTGTTCGCGCTGAGGCCACTGCTTGTGGAGGGCGAAGTACTCCGCCGCGTCGCAGGCCCCGGTGAAGCCGTCGGAGCGCTCGATGATCTCGAAGACGCGTCCCGGTTTGCACTCGGCGTTCCAGACCCGGCTCAGGAGGTGCCCGAAGGCGTCGTCGGTGTCGGGCGGGAGGTGACGGATGGGTTCTTCCCCCATGAGCGGGCTCCTGGCGGTGTGATCTTGCGGCGGGCATCGCCTGCCGTAGTGCGGGTGGGTTCTGCTGGCCCGCAAGGGAAGCGGCGCAGCAGATCCCGGCCGGATGGTCAGGCGAGGGCGAGGGCGCCTTCTCTGACGAGGCGCTGGCAGAGCAGCAGGCTTGAGAGGGCGTCGAGTTCGGTGCTGACGCTGGCGCAGGTGAAGACATCGGCCGCTTCGGCAATCGCGGTGAGGTACTTCTCGGTCTGTGCGGGGCTCTGGAGGCTGCGTTGTCCGAAGACAGTGTGCACGGCGCCGTCGCGGGCGCTCACCTGGAATGGCACTGCGCGTTGCAGACGTGTCTCGGCGGTCACCGTGTCGGAGGCGGCGATGGCCGTGAGGCGGCCGGTGGCCAGGGTGCGCTGACGGGGGACGATGGAGCCGATGTGTGCGTCGACGAACTCTGCGAGGTTGAGGCCGCGCAACGTCTCGGCGAAGCCCTCGAAGTGGGGGGCGAGATGCTCAGTGATCTCCGGCCGGCCGTTGCGCAGGGCGGGCACCGGACCGGTGAGATCGGCGTCCTGGCAGTAATGCTCAAAGGCCCGCAGCAGGACCTTCGCAGCCAGCTTGTCGTAGCGGGGGACGCTGAACTGGATGGTCTGATGGATGGACAGACCAGCCTCGCTGGTGTGCACGACGTGCGGGGTGCCCTCCGGGATGTAGAGCATGTCGCCGGGCTTCATCACCAGGCGGCGTATCTGGGCGTCCGGGGCGTTCTTCTTCTCCCAGAGCGTCGGGTGGATCTCCCAGTGCTTGATGCCGTGTGTCTGCATCACGATGATGTCGTGGGGGTCGGCATGCAGGTTGAAGGCCTGCGCGCTGGGTGGGGTCACGAAGAGGATCACACCGGCCCGGACGTGCGTCTCGGCCTCGAACTGCTCACACATGGCACGCAGGTTCGGAATGTACTGGTCGACCTGATTGAGAGTCAGCGAGGCACCGTTGGCGACGTGCTGGGCGACCTTGACCGGATCGGGGCTCCCCTCCGCAGCCAGCGTCATGACGCGCCGCACATCGGCAGTGCTGCCGACACTCTTGGTGCGGGCCTGCTCGCCTACGCTCATGTAGGTGGACGGGGGCAGGTTGCGGCCCTCGTTGCAGACCCACAGCTGGGACACGCGCAGGGTGCGGGAGTCAAGGAGTTGGTCGATGTCCTCGGCGGTCAGCAGCGCGGTGGTATCGACAACTTGCTCGGCGTGCAGGGGCCGCTTGCCCCAGTTGTCACCGATGGTCTGGACCAGCTCGGCCGCCACCTCCGTGCCCGGTGTGTAGTGCGTCGGTCCCAGGATGCGCGCGTCTGACGGCGCGTCGCTCGTCGCGAAGTCTGTCTCTATCAGCGGCTGGCCCACCGTTCGGCCCTCTCTTCATGATTCGCAGTGCGGATGGTCCCGGGCGGGCCTGGTCGCAGGGGCCGCCGTAGCGGGTTTGAGCAAAGCGGGGGCGGCGGCACCGGCACGCTGGTGCGACCGCCCCCGTCCCTGAGTGCTGCGCGGCGGTCGCAACCGCCTCACAGCATCACGCGAGGTCGACTTACTCCTCGTCGGCCCACGACGCCGACTCGTGGGCGATGGAGGTGGGGACGACCTCGTCGAACAGGTCGTCAGAAGCCTCGATGGTGTTCTCGGTGCGCATAGCACTCTCCTACGTTAATTACAGGGCGTGTAGGTACCGCATGAGCCCCGTGAATGAAGCACCAACTCACCGCAGGAAGCGGTGCCCGGTGTTGCGGCGAGAAGAACGTAACAACGCCACAGAAAGTTTCCAATCACTTTCAAGCCACCCCCTTTTTATCGGCCACGCAGTTTCCATGATCAACTAGTTTCGCACTTTGCTTAACATTGTTGAAATATTTATCGCGCCTGCGAAATCCCCATCCCTCAGGAGTGTCAAACGTGGGGCACATCACACTCTCCCGGACCCTTCCGGAGTGCGGACGCGGGCGTATTAATTTGCGGCAAAAGAGATCTTTGCCCCTATTGCCCCTCCCCTTGGCCTCACCGCCTCATGGCGCTACTATCGGGCTACTGAGCTGCACTTATCGTGTTCTTGTGAATCCTTCAATTGCGCTGAGTAAGGATGCTCGTGAGTGTTCATGTATTTACTGGCCCGACGGCCGTGGAGGATGCCGCACGACAGGAAATCCCCGGCTGCTTCATTCACCCTCCGGCCCAACATGGAGACTTCTTCCGTCACGAATTAAGCCAAGGGGATGTCGCCGTTCTCGTCGACGGCCTCTACCACGGCAACCCGCCGATCCGACACAAGGAAATACTCGAGAAAATGTCCTGCGGAGTCGTCGTGATCGGCGTCGCAAGCATGGGAGCCCTACGGGCCGCCGAACTCCACCAATTCGGAATGATCGGCGTCGGCCGAATCTTCGAGGATTACCGAGACGGCCGAATAGAGGCCGACGACGAAGTAGCAGTCCTCCACGCCGAGGGACCCGACTGGAAGGTCCTCAGCGAAGCGCTCGTCAACATGCGCCACCAACTGGAGATCGCCGCGCAGGCAGGCGTGGTAAGCCCTGCGGAACAGGACACACTGCTGGAGACGGCACGCGCCCTGCACTACCCCCGCCGCTCGTGGCGCGCCGTCGCCCAGGCCCTCCGCAGCCACCCCGACCTGCACAAGTCCGCCCGCCGGATGACGGAGTTCGCTGCGGCGGCTGGCGAACGGGCGAACCTCAAACTGCTGGACGCCCATGCCGGACTGCGTCATGCCCGCACCCTCTGCGAGAGGGCCGAAACCGCGAACCTCGCCGCCCCGCCGGACACCAACTGGCCGGACGGCTGGCGCACCGCCTACCTGCGCAGATGGAAGTACGAGTTCACCGGCGAGGTCCGGGAGGGGCGCCTTGTCAGCAGGGCCGCCCAGCTCGACTACCAGCGTCTGTTCGGCCCCGACCAGCCACAGAGGTGGAGCCGCTACGTCCTGTCGGCCATGGCCGGCCTGCCCCCGGACAGCGCCCTGCAGGAGCTGGAGGACAGGGCCCTCGCAGCTGCCGCCGCAGTGGAATTGCGGGCCGACCGCATTCCGCAGCAGCAGGCCGCCCAGTGGCTGACCGGCAACGAGCACACGGCGCTGAGTTCACGGCAGCGGATGCTCACTGTTCTCATTCGTTCCTCACGCATCACGGCGGACCTCAACGACGTCAGAACGGCAGGTTGGCTACTTCCTCAAGAAAGCGACAACATCGAACTTATTGCATCAAGCTTCGACATCAACGAACAGGTTCAGAGCACGGCATTCAGCAAGCACATCGACCACCTCAAACTCACCGTCCTCCAACGGCATTTGGGCCAGATGTGGGAACTCGACGCCAGCGTGGATGAAGCGGAAATGAATGCCGCAGCCCGCGACCGAGGGTTCGCCACCGCCGCACACGCCGCAGAAGCACTCCGCCCGTTCTTCCTGAGGGACTACAACCGGCGGCGTCAGGTTGGAGCCTGAGATGACGACATCCCCCCTGGTCAGCGCCCCCTCCGGCCAGAAGGTACTCACCACCGGCACCCACCGGGTACGCAGCCCCGAAGACACCTGGCAACTCATCGCCGCCCGGCTCCCCGAGTTCGGCATCAGCCGCGTCGCCGACGTGACCGGCCTGGACGTCATCGGCATCCCGGTCGCCGTGGCCTACCGGCCCCTGTCACGCACCCTGTCGGTCTCCCAGGGCAAGGGGCACACCCTGCTGCTCGCCAAGATCTCTGCGGTGATGGAGTCCGTCGAGATGTGGCACGCCGAATTCGCCTGCCCCCCACCACTGCACCACCGCACTCCCGCCCACGCCCTCAACCTGCCCTACCGGCTTGCCGATCTGGACCAGCATCACGGCAGCCTTCTGCACGACGGCAGTCCCCTGGACTGGGTCGTCGCCGACGGCCTCGTCTCTCTCGAACCGATACCGGTGCCGCATGACTGCGTGCAGCTCAGCAGCACCGCGGACCGGTCCTGGCAACCGGGCGGCCTGCTCGTCGCGAGCAACGGCCTCGCCTCGGGCAACTCCTATGCCGAAGCTGCCCTGCACGCTCTCTACGAAGTCATGGAACGCGATGCCCTCAGCCAACTCAGCGCCGCTCAAGGCGACATACGACGCAACATGCTCATCGAGACGATCGACGATCCAGTCTGTGTGCCCCTGATCGAGCACATCCGCAGCAAAGGTGTCTTCCTCGACGTGGCGATGATCCCCAACCAGTGGGGCATCCCTTGCTTCGCCGCCTTCGTCTGGAGCGAGGAGTTCGCCCTGCTGACCGCCGGCTCGGGTGCCCATTCGTCCGCCAGCGTCGCCCTCTCCCGGGCCATCACCGAAGCGGTCCAGAGCCGCCTGACAGCCATCAACGGAAGCCGCGACGACGTGACCGCCGCCTACTCCCACGTACTGCGGGGCGCCACCCAATGCCCCGTCACCGACCCCCAAGCGGAGGATTACCAGGCGGCGATCGCCGGACACCAGACCGCCTTCAGCGACATCGAGGACGAACTCGCCTGGGCCTGCCGCATGGTCAGCGAGACCACCGGCCACGAGCCCATGGCAGTGGATCTCAGCACCAGCAAGGACTTCGCCGTCGTCAAGGTCATCTGCCCTGGCCTGAACAACACCACGCGGCACGTCGTGCTGCGGCCCGACTACACCCCCGCCCCTTGACCCGCCTAACCCCGTCGAAAGCTGCCCCACATGACACGCCAGAGCCCGCCCACCCCGCCCGACCGCGCCTGGCGCCGTCCCTACCTCCGCTACGTGGCCGGACGAGGCGTGTCCACCGCCGGCACCAACCTGGTGAACGTGGTCATGGCATTCGCGGTCCTCCAGGTGGGAGGCAACGGCCTCGCCGCCGGCCTGGTTCTGGGCTGCAGCGTGCTTACCCAGACCCTCGTCCTGCCCTTCGGGGGTATCCTCGCCGACCGCATGCCCCGCAAGGTCCTCGCCGTCGGCGGCAACCTCCTGATCGCCGCAGTCCAGGGCCTGCTGGGCACCCTGCTGATCACAGCCCCGGAACAGACGGATGTCTGGATGTTCGCCTGCGCCGCAGCTGTCACCGGAGCAGCCACCGCGACCGTTCAGCCAGCCTTCCAGGGCCTGATCGTCGAACTTGTGCCCCCGGCCGCCCTGCAGAAAGCCAACGCGTCCCTGCGCCTGGTCCTCAACCTGGCCCGCATCGCCGTACCCGGCGTCGGCTCTCTACTCGGAGCCGCCTTTGGCTTCGGACAAGTCCTCCTCGTCGCCGCCCTCTCCTTCGCCGTCTGCTCCGTGGTCCTCAGCGGCCTTCAGCTGCAAATGATCCCCCGAGCCACCACCTCCGTCTTCCACGGCGGACGGGAAGGATGGCAGGCGTTCTCGAGCCGCCCCTGGCTATGGGGCTACGTACTGGCCGGAACCCTCGCAGTGCCGCTGTGGCTCGCGGGCTACCAGTTGCTGGGCCCACTGATCCTCTCTGAGCAGCCCGCAGGAGCCTCCCACTGGGGCTGGGCGGTCTCCGCGTTCTCGGCTGGCATGGTTCTGGGCTCGCTCGTGGCCCTGCGCTGGCGGCCGCAGCGCCTCCTGCTGGCCTGTGTTCTGGTGCAGCTGCTGTGGCCGCTGCCCCTCGGAGTACTCGCCGCAGCGCCGGATCTCCCCTGGATCCTCGGCTCCATGCTGGTGAGCGGCATGAGCCTGGAACTCGCGGTGGTCTTCTTCGAGACCGCGAAACAACAGCAGGTGCCGGAGCATCTGATCGGACGCGTCACATCTCTGACCATGCTCGGCGAGAACGCTCTCGTCCCGCTGGGCTTCGTCCTGGCAGGCACCGTCGCCGACTGGATGGGAGCCCCCGAGGTCATGTGGCTGTGCGCCCTTGGCATCCTCCTGACGAACCTGGTCCTCCTGCTCCTTCCCAGCGTGCGCCACCTCACGGCGCAAGCCGAACAACCCGCACCGGTGGCGGCCGAAACGGCTGGCAGCAGTCCCAAGCCGTGAGCGCGCGTTGCCCGCCGACGTCGAGTTCGCGGGATGTGGCACGACTTGGCCGATACGAACTCGACACCGTGGTCGCGGATCAATCAGGCGGCGCGAATGCATCCACCAGCTGACCTCGCGCTTTCACGAAGCGGGTTGTCCGACGGGTGGTCATCGGCCGCTCCGACAGTGAGCAGTGGACGGCGAAGCTCAAGGACTCCAGCGGCCTGGTCGAGAACGCGAAGAAGGCCGTGGCAGCCGTTTCCAAGCACTGCGAGGCGATCCGGTCCCTGGTGGGGCCGGGCAGGGAGATGACCGCCGACGAGCGGGAGGACTGGCAGGACGAACTTGAGAAGGTGCAGCCCCACCCGGCGGAGGCCGGCAAGTACCTGCGGGAGCTGCGGTACTGGCCGACCGACACCGGCGCGAAGGCCAGCGGCATCGGCGACTTCACCTTCGGGACGGAGCAGGGCGAATGACCGGCTTCGCCCCGGAGGCGCGCACACGGCAGGCGGTCGCCGGGCCTATGCTCCGTCCGAAGTACATCCCTCTTCTCGTCCGCGCCCTGAGCGGCTTAGCCTCGATCCACCGATGTCTTTCGGAAATGATCTTGTTATGGGTTCTTGAGCCGGTTTGGGGTTAGTGGTTTCGGGTGGGCGGGTGGTAGCTGCTGGTCTGCCCAGATTTCACCGTCGACTGCCCGGAGCTCGATCCCTCCTGGGACTTCGACTTCGACGACCACGGCAGGATTGCGCCTCGGCTGCCCCGCATCGCCGCCCTCTGCTCGGACTGAACAGTCGCCCCTTGGCAGTTGACTGCAGGAATTCCTCGACCGGCCCGCCAGACGGGCCCGTCTCGTCGGAAGTCCCGAGGCGTGAGGAGCGGTGCGCGGGCGGCGTTGGAGGCTGGGCCCGCGGCAGTCCAGGAGCGGGCCAGAGTTCGAGCAGCAGGCTGTGGCGGCTGCCGAGGCGATGTGGCGGGCGAGGGCCGTGTGAGGCCTGTGGCCAGGGCCGGTCGGCTCTCCTGACGCGCCCCCACCACCTGGTCCGTCCGGTGCTCGCTGCCCCCGGTCAACGCCACGGCGGCGGGTCGTCATGGGTGAGGCCGTCACCGGAGGTGCGTTTGCTGCGCGCTCGTGGCGCCGAGGCGGTCGCCCCTGTCCTGGTTCTGGCCGGTCGTGCTGACGCGGCCGTGTCCGCCTGCCGGGGCCGGATAGAGTCGGCGGGCCAAGATCGCTAAGGCTGGGGAGGGTCCATTGGGCGGGGCGGCGGGGGATGTACGGGCGTACGAGCTGTATCTGCTCGCGGCTATGGCCGGGCGGGCGCCGGACGCACTCGTGGACGCGGCGCTCTACCGGCTGCGAGCAACGCGCAGCGAGATGCGGCGCGAGAACCGGCGCGTCAATGATCGGCTTCGGCTGAGGCCCGGCGGGGTGGACGCCTGGGTGGGGATCCTGAGCGGGGCTCGGATCGAGGGCAGCCGGACGACGGACGGGAGCCGGGTGAGCGAACGGCACCGCTTCGCGACGTGGCCGGACTTCGAGTACGAGATCGAGTACGACACCGGGGGCATGGGGTGGGGGCTGAATCGTGCCGAGTTCGTGCGGGCTGCCGGCTCGGTACTGCCCGACGGACCGCCGGCCCCCTGGACCTGGCTGAAGGCGGAGACTCTTGGCGAGTACGAGGTCCTCCGGGAGATCGACACCTGGGGCAGCTACGACTCCTACGCGGTCCGGGACCGCGACGGCGCGTATATCTTCCTCAGCTTCAGCCACGGCCTGTTCCAGGAGGTCGCACCGCTGGAGGTACTCGACGGACAGCCCGTCGCCCAGCTACGGAACGACGAATAGCGCGCCGCTTGTTGGGCCGGCGCGCCGACGCGGGACCCTTCAGGGTCGGTCCGTCGGCGGGAGCAGCGCGAATGCCGTCGGCGTCGTCGGAGGCGGGACAGGGCTCCCCAACCCAGCGGTGGACCGCAGGGGCTGCTGTCGGCCGCATCCACTACGCCGCCGGCCGTCTGCGAGCAGGGCAGGTCGGGTTCGGTGCGCTGCTGGTGGGCGCGGAACAGGTCGCCGATTTCAGCGAGTTCGTCACGCGGAGGGCAGAGGAGGACTTGAGGCCAGGTCATCGGGGGAACGCGTGGTCCAAGGCCGGGGTCGGGCCGGACTGTGTCTGAGGGGACGGATCGTTTCTTCGGTGAACTCGTTCACTCGCCAGGCTGAGCCGTAGGCGAAAGGGCATGTCGCGGTGGCGGGCGAGCCGGTATCCCTTGGCATCGTGATCAAGACTTTGGTGCGCGGTCTCGCCGCGCTCTCCCTCTCCCTCGTCCCGCTGATCGCCCCTGCTCCGGTTCAGGCCGCCGAAGTCGCCACGCTCGCCGACGCACTGGAGCAGATGCACATGGCGGAGGAGTCCCGCACGGGCTACGCACGCGACAAGTTCAAGCACTGGAACGCCGGCCTCGACGCTGCCGACGGCTGCAACACCCGCGCCGAGGTGCTGCTCGCCGAGGCGAACGAGGCGCCGGCGGTCGCCGCCGGCTGCAAGCTCTCCGGCGGCGAATGGACCTCCTACTACGACGACCAGGAGGTCACCGACCCCGCGAGGCTCGACATCGACCACATGGTCCCCCTCGCCGAGGCCTGGGACTCCGGCGC
>NZ_JBFAYB010000081.1:0-43548 GCF_040681075.1 Streptomyces sp. NPDC051907
AACCTCGACTCCACGATGTGGAGACGGGGTATCAACTAATCTGGCGTTGATTTTTGGCACGCTGTTGAGTTCTCAAGGAACGGACGCTTCCTTTGGACCTTTTCCAAGGCCCTCCGGGCGCTTCCCTTCGGTGTTTCCAAACTCTATCAGGCTTTTTCGCTCCTCCTGACCACCACCCTGCGGGCATGCAGAGGTTTAGACCAGTTAGGATCTGCGCTTGATAGACGCTGCCGACCCCCGACTCAACGTCGCGTTGGGGTCAGGCAGGGGTTCGACACTACCGCTCGCCGTGAGACGAGGCAAATCGTTTCCGGTGCTCCCCTAGGTCCGTCAACTAGTAGCTATCAGGCGGAACTAGGACTACTCATGACATACCCTTCAGAACAGTGCGTCAGTCGAGGACAGGCAGTGACGACGCAGCTGCTGAACTCCGCCCCTGGGAGGCCCCATGACCACAGTGACGTCCCCTCTTGCCGGACGTGCCATCGGACTCGCGGCCGTGCCGGACCCGGTGTTCTCCGGCGCCATGGTCGGTCCCGGCACCGCCATCGACCCCGTCCGTGAGCCGTCGGAGGCTGTCTCCCCGGTGGACGGCGTCATCGTCTCCCTTCACCCGCACGCCTACGTCGTCGTCGACGCGGACGGCCACGGCGTGCTGACGCACCTCGGCATCGACACTGTGCAGCTCAACGGCGAGGGCTTCGAGCTCCTCGTCAACAAGGGCGACACGGTCAGCCGCGGCCAGGCCGTAGTGCGCTGGGACCCTGCCTACGTCGAGACCGCTGGAAAGTCTCCGATCTGCCCGGTCGTCGCGCTCGAGGCCTCGGCGGAGTCCCTCTCCTCTCTTCGCGAGGACGGCGACGTCAAGGCCGGCGACTCGCTCTTCAGCTGGAAGTGACCCCTGCGCCGTGAAGACGGCGAGTCGGACAGCCATCGCGGCGGCGGAGACCGTCGTCGCTCGAATCGGAGACGGGTGTAATGGAGACAACGCTGCGAGGCGTCGGCGTGAGCCACGGTGTGGCGATCGGCGAGGTACGGCACATGGGCACGGCGGTTCTGGAGCCGCCGGCGAAGCAGATACCGGCGGAGGACGCGGAGCGCGAACAGGGGCGCGCCCGCAAGGCCGTCGAAGCCGTCGCCGCCGACCTGATCGCTCGGGGCAATCTGGCGGGCGGCGAGGCGCAGGCCGTGCTCGAGGCTCAGGCGCTCATGGCGCAGGACCCGGAGCTCATGGCCGACGTGGAGCGGCGCATCGTCGTGGGCAGCACCGCTGAGCGTGCGGTCTACGACGCGTTCGCCGCCTACCGGGCCCTGCTGGCGGGCGCCGGCGAGTACCTCGCCGGCCGGGTCGCGGACCTGGACGACGTGCGGAACCGGATCGTGGCGCGGCTGCTGGGCGTGCCGATGCCGGGTGTGCCGGACAGCGACGAGCCGTATGTGCTGATCGCGCGGGACCTGGCTCCCGCGGACACCGCGCTGCTGGACCCGACGCTGGTGCTCGGGTTCGTCACGGAGGAGGGCGGGCCGACCAGCCACAGCGCCATCCTTGCGCGGGCGCTCGGGGTTCCCGCCGTAGTGGCGCTGCCGGGCGCCGGCGAGATCGCCGAGGGCACGCTGATCGCGGTCGACGGCAGCACCGGCGAGCTCTTCGTCGAGCCGAGCGAGGAGAAGCGGACCCGGCTCGCGCAGGCCGCGGCCGAGCGCAAGGCCGCGCTGGCCGCGTCGAGCGGGCCGGGCGCGACCTCGGACGGGCACAAGGTGCCGCTGCTGGCGAATGTCGGCGGTCCCGCCGATGTGCCGGCCGCGGTGGAGGCCGGCGCCGAGGGCGTGGGGCTGTTCCGTACGGAGTTCCTCTTCTTGGACGACAGCAAGCAGGCGCCGTCGGAGGAGAAGCAGGTCGAGGCGTACCGCAAGGTGCTGGAAGCGTTTCCCGAGGGCCGGGTGGTCGTGCGGGTGCTGGACGCGGGGGCCGACAAGCCGCTCGACTTCCTGACGCCCGCCGACGAGCCGAATCCGGCGCTGGGTGTGCGCGGGCTGCGCACCCTGCTCGACCACCCCGAGGTGCTGCGGACCCAGCTGACCGCGCTGTCCAAGGCGGTCGAGGGTCTGCCGGTCTACCTCGAGGTCATGGCTCCGATGGTGGCGGACCGCATCGACGCCAAGGCGTTCGCGGACGCCTGCCGGGAGGCTGGGCTGAAGGCGAAGTTCGGCGCGATGGTGGAGATCCCGTCCGCTGCTCTGCGTGCGCGTTCGATTCTTCAGGAGGTGGAGTTCCTTTCGCTGGGGACCAATGACCTCGCTCAGTACACGTTCGCCGCCGACCGGCAGGTCGGTGCGGTGTCGCGGCTGCAGGACCCGTGGCAGCCAGCGCTGCTCGACCTGGTGGCGCTGGCGGCCGAGGCCGCGAAGGCCGAGGGCAAGAGCTGCGGCGTGTGCGGCGAGGCCGCCTCCGATCCATTGCTGGCGTGTGTGCTCACCGGTCTCGGTGTCACCTCTCTGTCGATGGGCGCGGCGTCGCTTCCCTATGTACGGGCGACGCTGGCGAAGTACACGCTGGCCCAGTGCGAGCGGGCCGCCGCCGCGGCGCGGGCCGCGGACACCGCCGAGGAGGCGCGGCTGGCCGCGCAGGCGGTGCTCTCCGGCGAGTAGGGCGGGCAGCCTGAAAAGTGGGTGATCGATGGGGCTTCCCGCCGGGGACGGCGGGAAGCCCCATCGGCGTTTCAGCAGTGGCCCTCCGGATCGTCGCCGGTGACGGGGAAGCCCGGGCAGTACTCGACGCCGGGCTCCGGGGAGAGCGGTTCGCCGGTGGCGGCGTCGGTGCAGTAGGCGCTGAACACCTCTCCCGCGGTGAGCGGGCGCAGACGGCCCTGGTCGAGCCGCCAGCCGTGGAGGCGGTCCGGGGCGTCCTCGGCGGTGGTGCGCAGGACGAGCCCTCCTGCGGCTTCGAGTGCGAGGCCCGCCGCGAGGACGGTGACGAACTCCGCGCCCTCGGCTGCGTCGAGGCGGGCCGGTGCGGCGGTCGGCCCGTCTGCGTGGAGCACGGCGAGGAGCTGTTCGTCGGGTCCTGAGACGCTGCAGACCAGGTGGTGGGTGCCGGCGCCGGCCTTCTCCAGGACGCGCATCAGGATGCGGGAGGCGCTGTCGAAGGCGGCTCGGCCGATGTCCTGTCCGCAGTCGGCGCACTGGCCGATGTCGGCGAGGAGCATCGTGGCGTACTCCCAGGTGGCTTGGCGCACAGCCATGGCGATGAGCTCCGGCAGGAGGCTGCGCAGCGGCTGTCCGGTGTAGCTGAGGCGGGCGCCGCGGCCCGCGAGCTCGGCGGTGAAGCGGCTGCGGCTGGCTGCGCTGTCGGGGTCGAGGCCTGCTTCGTCGCAGAACTCGGCGAACTCGTCGGGGTCGAACAGCGCGACGGTGGTGTGGAGTTGCTGCGCGGCGAGCGTTCTGAGCAGGGCTTCAGCCTGGCGGAGATAGGTGGTGTGGTCGTCGAAGGCGAACGACTCGTACCGCCGCATCGCGGTGAAGTCCTGCTCGTCGGCGAGGAGGCCGACGGTGGCGGGGACCTCTCGGCGCAGCCTGTGGCGCATGGATGCCGTGCTGTTGGCTCGCCGGGAGCGCGGGGACCGCTTGGGCGGCCTGGACTGCTTCTGGTGCTTGGACTGGTGGGCCGGTGTGGACTGCGGTGTCTGCTTGGACTGTTGGGACCGCTTGGGCTGCCGTGCGTTCGCCATGTCTCCCCCTGCGTTCTGTCGACTACTTGTGACTCACCGTAGCCGGGGGCACTGACAACGCGGGTACGGGCAGGTGGTCGCGGACGAGCCGGTGCTGGGCGAGGCAGGTCGCGGCCAGTCCGGCGCCGAGCAGCGCCCAGCCGGCGGGGCCGGCCGCGATCACGGCGGTCATCACCAGCGGGCCGATGCTGCGCTGGGACGCCTGGGCCAGGCCGTGGGCTCCGAGGTACGCGCCTTGGGCCTCGTCGGGGGCGAGGGCGAGGGAGAGCTCCCAGGACACGGTGGCGTGCAGGATCTCGGCCAGGGTCAGCAGTGCGGCGGCGGCGACCAGTGCGGCGGTCGCGATCCAGGCTCCGTGGACGGCGGACAGGCTCATGGCGAGGGCTCCGGCCGCGAAGGCCGCGGCGAGCGGCAGCAGGAGCCGGACGGCGGCCTGCGTCGTGGCGCCGTAGCGGGCGAGGGGGATCTGGAGGGCGACGACCATGACGTTGTTGAGGACGAGCAGCAGGGGGGCGAGGCCGTGCGGGGCGTCGGTGGCGTGGACGATCCATAGCGGGAGTCCGACCTTGAAGACGGCGTCGTCGAGGAAGAGGACCGTCTCGCTCGCTGTGTAGAAGAGGTAGGTGCGGTCGCGCCAGGGGCTGGCGGGTCTCGCCGCGGGGGCTCCTGCGCCGGAGCCGGTGACGATCCGCGTCGGGGAGGGGGCTTCGCCGCACCGCAGGGTGAGGAGGGCCGCGGCGAGCGAGGCGACGGCGTTGCCGACGAGCAGGGACTGGTAGGCGAGCGTGGTGCCGATGCCGAGGGCGGTCGCGGCGGCGAGGCCGCCTATGGCGAAGCCGCCGTTGGAGACGGTGCGGTTGACGGCCTGGTAGCGCACGCGGTCGGGGCCGGTGATGCGGGCGGCGTACAGCTTGGTGAGGACGTTCGCCGCGCGGTCGCCGACGCTGGCGACGGCGGAGATGCCGATGAGCAGCGCGTAGTCGTCGGTGGCGAGAAGGGCGAGGCCGGCCGCGGCGCGTTGCACCTGCATGGCGATCAGGACGCGGGTGAGAGGCAGCCGGTCGGCGATACGGCCGGCTATGGGCGCTCCGGCGATGCCGATGCCGGCGGAGACGGCGACGAGGATGCCGACCTGGGCGACGGAGAGGCCGGTGACGTAGGTGAAGTACAGGGCGGCCGTCGCGGCCCATAGTCCGGCGCCGGTCTTGTCGACCAGGGCGATCCAGAGCATCCGGCGGCCGTCGAGGCCGCCGGGGATCCGTTCCTTGAGTGCTGCCCGGCGCTGGTACAGGCTCACCGTTCCCCCTTGACGCGAGTTATGTATTGATACATAGTCAGCTACGTGGCAGCACAATATTCGATCAGCGGCACGACCGCTAGGACAATCGCCGCGTCCGTCGAACGGGCGGTGGCGGAGGGCGCGTTGGGGCCGGGCGACGCCTTGCCGCCGGTGCGCAGGCTGGCGGACGACCTCGGGGTCAGTCCCGGCACGGTCGCCACCGCGTACAAGGAGCTGCGCCGGCGCGGGCTCGTCGTCACGCGCGGGCGGGGCGGGACGGTGGTCGCCGCGGCCCCCGCCGTCACCTCGAGGCGGCCCCCGAGGGTGCCCGAGGGGCTGCGGGACCTGGCCGGCGGGCATCCCGACTCGGCGTTTCTGCCGGATCTCGTTCCGCCGGCGCGGCTCTCCCCCGGGGCCCGTTCGCACCGCTCGTCGCCGCGGCTGCCCGAGCTCGAGGAGGCGGCCAGGGCGTGGATGGGCGGGGAGGGCGTGCCGGTGGAGCACGTCACCTTCGCGCACGGCGCGCTGGACGGCGTGGCGCGGCTGCTCTGCGTCGAGCTGCGGCCCGGGGACGCGGTGGCTATGGAGGACCCCGGGTACCATCATCTGCTCGATCTCGTACAGGCGTTGGGCCTGCGATCCGTGCCGGTGGCAGTGGACGACGAGGGCATGCGGCCGGACGCCCTGGCGACGGCGCTACGGGCGGGTGCGCGGGCTGTCGTATGCAGTCCGCGGGCGCAGAATCCGTACGGGGGGTGCTTCTCGGCCGAGCGGCGCGACGCGCTGCTGGACGTGCTGCGCCAGGCGCCCGAGGTGCTGACGGTCGAGAACGACCATGCGTCGGACATCGCCGACGCGCCGCTCAACTCGCTCGCCGCGGGCGGTCTGGAGCGCTGGGCGCATGTGCGGACCGTCACCAAGTTCCTGGGGACGGACCTGCGGTGGGCCGCGATCTCCTGCGATCAGACGACGCTGGCGCGGCACGACGGACGGCTGCTGCTGACCTCCGGCTGGATCAGCCATCTGCTGCAGCGGACCGTGCTCGGGCTGATGGCCGATCCGCACACCACGACGCAGGTGGCTATGGCGCGCGCCGCCTATGGAGAGCGGCGGCGCGCCCTGATCGCGGCGCTGGCCTCCCATGGCGTCCGGGCACACGGTGTGAGCGGGATGAATGTGTGGGCGGAGGTCCGCGACGAGTCCGCGGTCGTCAACGGGCTGCGGTCCAGGGGATGGTGGGTGGCGGCCGGGGCGCGGTTCCGGATCGCCGCCGGGCCCGGGGTGCGGATCACCGCCGCCGGTCTGGAGCCGGCGGAGGCGAGGCGGCTGGCCTCGGACTTCGCCGAGGTGCTGGGCGAGTCCGAGGCCACCTACGGAGGGTGAGAGCGGCTACGGGGAGCTCCCGCGGGCGGGACCGTGCTGCGTCTCAGGCGCGCTTGCGGGCCAGCTCCTCGTAGAAGCTCAGCAGCTCCAGGTTGTCGACGGAGCCCGGGTTGACCGCCTTGGCCAGCGCCGTGCCCTGGAGGAGGCGCTTGACCGGGACCTCGATGCGCTTGCCGGTGAGGGTGTGCGGGACGCCGGGGACCTCGATGATGTCGTCCGGGACGTGGCGGGGCGAGAGCTGCTCGCGGATGGTCTGCTTGATCCGCGCCCGCAGGGCGTCGTCGAGCGTCGCGCCCGGCGCGAGATGGACGAACAGCGGCATCCAGTAGCCCCCGTCCGGCTCCTCCAGGCCGATGACCAGCGACTCCTTGATCTCCGGGAGGCGCTCGACGGCTTCATAGATGTCGGCCGAGCCCATCCGGACGCCCTGACGGTTCAGGGTGGAGTCGGAGCGCCCATGGATGACGACGGAGCCCCGGTCGGTGATGGTGATCCAGTCGCCGTGCCGCCAGACGCCGGGGAACATCTCGAAGTAGCTGTCGCGGTAGCGGCTGCCGTCGGGGTCGTTCCAGAACCGGATCGGCATGGACGGCATGGGGTTGGCGACGACCAGTTCGCCGACCTCGCCGGTCAGCGGCTTGCCCTGGGGGTCCCAGGACTGCAGGTCGGTGCCGAGACAGGCGGCCTGGAGCTCGCCGACGTGGACGGGCAGGGTGGGCACCGCGCCCGCGAAGCAGCTGCACACGTCCGTGCCGCCGCTGACCGACGCGATCCATAGATCGTCCGCCACCTCGTCGTGCAGCCAGCGGAAGCCGTCGGGCGGCAGCGGCGAGCCGGTGGTGGCCACGCACCTGACGCGGGACAGGTCGAAGTCGCGCGCCGGGTGGACGTCCGCCTTGCGGCAGGCCATGACGTACGCCGCTGAGGTGCCGTAGAGGGTGGCGCCGGTGCGCTCGGCGATGCGCCACTGGGCCCCGGTGTCGGGGTAGCCGGGGCTGCCGTCGTAGAGGACCACCGTGGTGCCGGTGAGCAGGCCGGAGACGAGGAAGTTCCACATCATCCAGCCGGTGGAGGTGTACCAGAAGAACCGGTCCTCGGGGCCCAGGTCGCAGTGGAGCCCGAGCTGCTTGAAGTGCTCCAGCAGGATGCCGCCCTGCGACTGGACGATCGCCTTGGGCAGGCCCGTGGTGCCGGAGGAGTACAGCACCCAGAGCGGGTGGTCGAAGGGGACCTGCTCGAAGACGGGCTCCACGTCCCCGGCGGTGACCGCGGACCAGTCGAGCGCGC
This sequence comes from Streptomyces sp. NPDC051907, assembly GCF_040681075.1. Classification (NCBI taxonomy): domain Bacteria; kingdom Bacillati; phylum Actinomycetota; class Actinomycetes; order Kitasatosporales; family Streptomycetaceae; genus Streptomyces; species Streptomyces sp. NPDC051907. The sequence goes on from NZ_JBFAYB010000081.1 coordinate 7,678, forward strand.
CCTCAGGGGCCTCGGTGCCGAGCAGCGGGATGTGGACGACCGCGCGGAGCGTGGGCAGTTCGCGGCGGAGCTCGGCGACGGTCTTGGTGCGGTCGTGCTCCTTGCCGCCATAGCGGTAGCCGTCGACGGTGAACAGCACGACCGGCTCGACCTGCTGGAAGCGGTCCAGGACGCTGCGGGCCCCGAAGTCGGGGGCGCAGGACGTCCAGACCGCGCCGACGGCCGCGGTGGCGAGCAGGGCGGCGACGGCCTGCGGGATGTTCGGGAGGTAGCCGCTGACGCGGTCTCCCGGGCGTACGCCGAGGGCGCGCAGTTCAGCGGCGAGCGCGCCGACCTGGCGGCGGAGCTCGGACCAGCTGATCGGCGTTGGCTCATGTGTCTCGTCCACATGCAGCAGCGCCGCGTCATGGGCGCGCGCCGGGTCTTCGGCGGTGCGCAGGGCGTGCTCCGCGTAGTTGAGCGCGGCGCCGGGGAACCACCGCGCGCCGGGCATCGCGGGGTCGGCGAGCACGCGCTCGTACGGCGTGGAGAAGCGCACGTCGAACCACTCGGCGACGGCGGCCCAGAAGGTCTCCAGCTCCTCGACGGACCAGCGGTGCAGCGCCGCGTAGCCGCCCTCGGCGGGGGCGCCGTGGCGCTCGGCGGCCCAGGCCTGGAATCGGGTGACCTTGGCGGCGGCGATGCGCTCGGGGTCCGGCTGCCACAGGGGGGCAGGGTTCGCTGCTGAGGTCATGGGGCGGCTCCCGGATGTTCTACGCGGTGTCGGCGTGTGTCACGCGCACGAGCGGGGTGTGCGCGTGACGCGGCTGACACGGACGATGCCATGTGATCGTCCTTCGCACCAGGGCTCGCCCTCCATGGTCAGGCGCCGGCGTATGTGCTCTCACCACGGGTGAACGGCAGTTGAACAAACCCCGCGCACCCCCAGGCGAGTGGCAGGCTGAGCTGCATGGACGGTCGTGATCTGGTGCGCTCGGTGAAGTTCTTCGGCACGGTGCAGGGTCTGCGGGCGGCCCGCACGGCCTGGCGCCAGCGGCGGAGGGACGCCCGGGGGGTGCGGGCCAGAGGGGCCGAACGGGCCAGGGTGCCGGGTCCGGTGAGCGGCGCCGAGCCGATGCCCGGGGGCGGAATCGTGCGGTTCGCCCGATCTGAGCTCCGTATCCGCGTGTCGGTGGGCGGCGCGGTCTTCTGGGGCTGGGACGGGGCGGAGCCGGAGCCTTCGTACGCGCTCGACGGCACGCCTCCCGAAGCGGATCCGCGGGCTCAGCTGGAGCCGGACAAGGACGGCGGCTGGCGGGTGGTCTCGGAGCGGGTGACGGTGGAGGTCTCCCGCAACGGCGCCGTGGAGATCCGTACGCCCGGCGGCGTCGTCCTGCGCCGGGATCTGCCGCCGCGCTGGTGGGAGCCCGTGCAGGGCGGTCCCGCGCGGTGGCAGCAGCGCAGCGAAGTTCCCTCGGACGCGCGCTTCTTCGGGCTCGGCGGCCGGGCCTCGGGCCCGCGGCTGCGAGAGGGCGTGTACCGGCTGTGGAACACCGATCCCAAGGGCGGCTTCGGCCCGGGCGACGACCCGCTGTACATCACCATGCCGGTGCAGCTCGTGGTCTCGGACGCGGGCACCCATATCGCCTTCCACGACAACACCTGGGAGGGCCGGGTCGCCCTGCGCGAGGGCGAGGAGGGCGCGGGCTCGGGGCACGACCGCATGGGATCCAGCGAGGTGCGGATGAACGGCGGGCCGCTGCGCTGCTGGGTGGTGGCCGGCACGCCCGAGCGGGTGCTGGCCGGCTGGACCCAGCTGACGGGCGCCCCTGCGGTGCCGCCGTCCTGGGCGCTGGGCCCGCAGCACGCGCGCTGGGGCTTCGGCAGCGAGCAGGAGGTCCGGCGGATCGTCGCGGGCTACCGGGAGCACGGTCTGCCGCTCTCGGCGGTCCACCTCGACATCGATCACTATGACGCGCATCAGATCTTCACGGTGGACGAGGAGCGGTTCCCGGATCTGCCGGGGATGGCGAAGGATCTGCGCGAGGAGGGCGTACGGCTGGTCTCGATCGTCGATCCCGCGGTGAAGGCGGAGCCCGGCAACGCGGTGTACGACAGCGGGAGGGCCGCGGACGCCTTCGTCAAGGACGCGCGGGGCCGGGAGGTGCGGGGCGAGGTCTGGCCGGGCGACTGCGCGTATCCGGACTTCACCGATCCGGGGGTGCGGCGGTGGTGGGGCGAGCTGTACGAGGAGCGGTTGGCGCAGGGCTTCTCCGGCGTGTGGCACGACATGAACGAACCGGTCTCCTTCACTCCGTTCAGCGACATGACGCTGCCGCGCTCGGCCCGGCACGAGCTCGAGGGCCGCGGCGGCGATCACCGGGAGGCCCACAACGTCTACGGGCTCGCTATGGCGCGCGCCGGGTACGAAGGGCTGCGCCGGCTGCGGCCGGACGAGCGGCCGTTCCTCTTCTCGCGCTCGGGCTGGGCAGGGATGCAGCGGTACGGGGGCACCTGGTCCGGCGATGTGTCCACCGGCTGGCCGGGGCTGCGCGCCTCGCTCTCGCTGGCGCTCGGACTCGGGCTGTGCGGGGTGCCGTACTCCGGCCCGGACGTCGGCGGCTTCGACGGCAGCCCCTCCCCCGAGCTGTATCTGCGGTGGTTCCAGATGGGGGCGTATCTGCCGCTGTTCCGTACGCACGCCGCGATCGACGCGGGGCGCAGGGAGCCGTGGGAATTCGGTCCCGAGGTGCTTGAGCACGCCCGTGCCGCGCTCGTGCAGCGGGAGCGGCTGCGGCCGTACTTCGTGACGCTGGCGCAGCTGGCCGGGCGCACGGGCGCGCCCTATGCCCGGCCGATGTGGTGGGGGTCGCCGCAGGACCGGGCGCTGCGCGACTGCGAGGACGCCTTCCTGCTCGGCGACGCGCTGCTGGTCGCGCCGGTGCTGGAGAGCGGCGCGGACCGCCGGGCGGTACGGCTGCCGCGCGGACGGTGGTACGACACGGCGACCGGGCAGGCGTACGACGGTCCTGGGCAGGTGCTGGTGGACGCTCCGCTGTCGCGTATCCCGGTGCTGGCGCGGGGCGGCTCGGTGATTCCGGTGCGGGGCGCCGACGGCAGTGTGGAGCTGGAGGTGTGGGCGCCTGCGGTGGGCCGTACCGGCGGCGGTCTGCATGTGCCGGACGTGGGCGACGGCTGGGAGCGGACCGAGGTCGAGCGCTATAGGACGCGGCTGGTGGACGGGCGCGTCTCGGTGAAGCAGGTCAAGGGGGACGCGTCGGCTCCGCCCCGGTGGCGGGTGCGGGTGCGGGGCGGGGGGACGGGGTGAGTCCCGGGCGTTCGCGGGGTGCGGCCGGCGGGGCTCCGGTGCGTCGCCCTGCCCTCCCGCCGGGTGTGCGCGAGAGGCTGCTCAGCTATACGCGTGGGGCGTGCTCGGCTCGCGGGGGACGCGCTCAGCTATAGAGGCCCGTGAACCAGTTCCGTGCCGCGATGGTGTGCAGCGGGAAGGCCAGCTCCGCCGGAGAGCGCAGCAGATGCCAGCCCTCCGTCTCGTCCGTGGGCGCGGAGGGCGGCAGTTGGGCCGCGTCGCGCTCGGGCAGGAGGCCGAACAGGAGGAGATGGCCGAACGGCGAGCTGAGCGCGTCGGCCAGCCGGACGTCCTTGCGCTCCGCCTCGATGCCGGTCTCCTCTTTCAGCTCCCGCACGACCGCGTGCTGCCACTCCTCGCCGTGGTCGATGAAGCCGCCGGGGAGCGCGACGGAGCCGCGCTGGGGCTCGATGGTGCGCGTGATGACGACGAGGCCGAGACCCTGCGCGTCACGGGCGGGCTGCAGCGCGACGGCGACGGGCAGCGGATTGCGGTACGCCGTGTCGCCGCAGGCGGGACACGTACGGGGCCAGTCGGCGACGGGGCCGTAGGGCGCTCCGCAGTTGCCGCAGTGAGAGTCCTTGGGCACGCGCGGACTGTATCCGATCACCCTTTCCCGCGGGGCCCGGAACTGGTAAACGGTTTGCGCATGACAGGACTTGGCTCCGCATTCCGCACCCTCGCCGCCACCGCTGCCGCCCTGCTCGTCGCCACTGCCGCGACGCAGCCCGCACAGGCCGGCACGGCGGCGCGATCCGGCACGGCGACGCAGCCCGCCCCAACGACCATGGCCCCGCCGTCAGGCGCGGCCGCCGCGTCCGAGCCGCGTGCGCCGAAGGAGTTCGTGGCGCTGCGCGCCGTGGCCCCGACGATCATCCAGGAGATGCGCTACACGACCGGGCACACCTTCCTCGGCGAGCGCGTGGACGGCTACCGCCAGCCCCTCTGCATCGTCACCCGCCCGGCCGCCGAGGCGCTGCGCAAGGCGCAGCGGACGCTGCTGCGCCAGGGCTACTCGCTGAAGGTCTACGACTGCTACCGGCCGCAGCGGGCCGTGGACCACTTCGTCCGGTGGGCCAAGGACCTGGAGGACGAGGCCATGAAAACGGAGTTCTATCCCCAGGTCGACAAGTCGAGACTGTTCGAGGACGGGTACATCGCAGAGAAGTCCGGGCACAGCCGCGGCAGCACGGTCGATGTGACGATCGTGAAGCTGCCGGCGCTGCCGACCAGGCCGTACGTCCCCGGCGAGCGGCTCGTACCCTGCCACGCGCCCAAGTCCGAGCGTTTCCCCGACAATTCCGTCGACATGGGGACCGGTTTCGACTGCTGCGACACCCTGTCCCACACCGACGACCCGAGGATCCAGGGCACGCAGCGCGCCAACCGGCAGCTGCTGAAGAGCACGCTGGGCGCGGTCGGGTTCGTGAATCTGCCGGAGGAGTGGTGGCACTTCACCTACAAGCCGGAGCCGTTCCCGGAGACGTTCTTCGACTTCCCCGTCGCCTGGCGCTCCCTCGGCGGGCGCTGAGCTCGTAGCGAGAGGGAACGGGCGGCCGGGACCACCCCCGTGGGCTCCGGCCGCGCGTTCCCTCATATCGGACGCGGCAGAGGCGTATCCGGTTCTCCATGGGCTCGCCCGATTCTCCGGCCCGTGGCACACTGCTGCCATCACACCTGACGAACCGTCAGATAGATGCCGTCAGATCTTCGTGTCCGGGGAGGGACCGTGAGGCGTACGCCCGTGGTGGCCGGCTGGTTCACACAGGACGGCGGCGAGGAGGACTTCCGACTGCTCGGCACCCGCTGTCTCGCCTGCTCGTCGGTGTTCTTCCCACGCGAGGACTCCCACTGCCGCAATCCGGCGTGCGCGGGCGGGGAGCTCGCGGAGGTCCCGCTCTCCAAGCGCGGCCGGGTGTGGTCGTACACCGACGGCCGCTATAGGCCGCCCGCTCCCTATGCCTCCGATCCCGACGCGCCGTGGGAGCCGTACACGCTCCTCGCCGTCGAGCTCGAGGCGGAGCGGATGGTGGTGCTGGGGCAGGCGGTCCCGGGGGTGAGCGTCGGGGATCTCGCCGTGGGGATGGAGGTCGAAGTCGTGCCGGGGGTGCTGAACGAGGACGGGGAGACGGCCTGGACGACCTGGCGCTGGCGGCCCGTGGGGGCGGCGTCATGAGCGCGCCCATGGACTCAGACGGCGCCGTGAGCACGGCCGGCGGCGTGGGGGGCATATCCAGCGGCGCGGGGGGCACGGCGGCTCGCGACGTCGCGGTCCTGGGGGCTGGGATGCACCCCTGGGGCAAATGGGGCCGCAGCTTCGTCGAGTACGGCACCACGGCGGCCCGGGCCGCCCTCGCCGACGCCGGACTCGACTGGCGGCAGGTCCAGTCGGTGGTCGGCGCGGACACCGTGCGCTGCGGGTACCCCGGCTATGTCGCGGGCGCGACCTTCGCGCAGGCGCTGGGCTGGCAGGGCGCGCGCGTCACCAGCGTCTACGCGGCCTGTGCCTCGGGCGCGCAGGCCATCGGGGCCGCCCGCGCCCAGATCCTGGCGGGCCTGTCCGACGTGGTCCTGGTGGTCGGCGCGGACTCGGCGCCCAAGGGCTTCTTCGCCCCCGCCGGAGGCGACCGGCCCGACGATCCGGACTGGCTGCGCTTCCGGCTGCTCGGCGCGACCAACCCGGCGTACTTCGGCCTCTACGCCCGCCGCCGGATGGCCCTCCATGGAGACACGCCCGACGACTTCGCCCTGGTGAAGGTGAAGAACGCGGCGGCCGGCGCGCTCAACCCCAACGCCCGCTACCGCAAGCCCGTCTCCGCCGAGGAGGTGGCCGCCTCCGCCGTCGTCGCCGACCCGCTGCGGCTGCTCGACATCTGCGCCACCTCCGACGGCGCGGCCGCGCTGGTGCTCTCCAGCATGGAGTTCGCGCGCCGCCACGGTGTCGCCGCGGACCCGGTGCGCATCCGGGCGGTCTCCACCGTCACCCCGGTCTACCCGAGGACCGTGCTCGACCTCCCGGACATCGCCACCGACTCGGCCGCGGCGACGCCCACGCCCGCCGCCCGCTCCTTCCGGGCGTCGATCGCCCAGGCCGCGTACGAGGAGGCGGGCATCGGCCCCGAAGACCTCTCGCTCGCCGAGGTGTACGACCTCTCCACCGCCCTGGAGCTGGAGTGGTACGAGGACATCGGGCTCTGCGAGCCGGGCGGGGCGGCCAAGCTGGTGCGCGAGGGCACGACGGCCCTCGGCGGGCGCGTCCCCGTGAACGCCAGCGGCGGACTGGCGTCCTTCGGGGAGGCGGTGCCGGCCCAGGCCATCGCCCAGGTCTGCGAGCTCACCTGGCAGCTGCGCGGCGCGGCGGGCGAGCGCCAGGTGCCCGGCGCCCGTGCGGGGATCACCGCGAACCAGGGGCTTTTCGGCCACGGTTCAGCGGTCGTCGCCGTCCGCTGACCGACCACCGCGCTCCTCACCACGCCTTACGTTCTCCCCTGCCGTGTCAACACGGCGGCCGTGAACTGGACTTGCTGTCAGCGACCTTGACGACCCATCACGGCCGGTGAACACTGCCTCTTCGTCGGCATCGCCGCACTCGGCACGCTCACCACGCTCGTCACGGACGCCGGGCGGGGGACGGGTTCCCCCTGCCCCGGATCCGTAGCCAAAGCACGCCATGGAGACACGCACCCTGCACGGACCGGGGCCAGGCCCCGGGCGAGGGCATAGGAGCCGCCATGAGCAACGGAGACATCTTCGTCGGTGAGGTCATCGGCACCGCGATACTCATTCTGTTCGGCGCGGGCGTCTGCGCCGCGGTAACGCTCCATCACTCCAAGGCGAAGGCATCCGGCTGGGTCGTCATCGCCTTCGGCTGGGGCTTCGGCGTGCTGGCCGGCGCGTACACCGCGGCGCCGCTGTCGGGCGGGCACCTCAATCCGGCCGTGACGCTGGGCGTCGCCGTGGACACCGGTCAGTGGAGCAAGGTTCCGCTGTACATCCTCGCGCAGATGGTCGGCGCGATCCTCGGGGCCCTGCTCGCCTATCTCGTCTACTTCGCGCAGTTCCAGGCGAACGCGGACAGCAAGAACGCGCAGCCGACCCTCGGGATCTTCTCGACCGGGCCGGAGATCCGCAGTCCGGCGGCCAACCTGGTCACCGAGGTCATCGCGACCGTCGGCCTGGTGCTCCCGATACTCGCCTTCGGCAAGAACGACGGGATCGGCATCGGGCAGATACCTGGCCAGGGAGCCGGAATCTATGGCTCCGGCATCTCCATCCTGCTGGTCTCGCTCCTCGTCGTCGGCATCGGCCTCTCGCTCGGCGGGCCGACGGGCTACGCAATCAACCCGGCTCGCGACCTCGGCCCGCGCATCACCCACGCACTGCTGCCGATCCCCAACAAGGGCACGTCGGACTGGGGCTACGCATGGGTCCCGGTGGCCGGGCCCCTCGTCGGCGGGCTGCTGGCCGGCCTGATCTTCAACGCGGCCTTCTAGGGCCGCTTCCAGGCGGCCCCGCGGCCTCTGCCGCCAGGCCTGCTCGCTCTCCGGGCCGCTATAGGCCTCTCTCTGACAACGGCACTTCGACCAAGGCTCTTCGACCAGGGCAAGGGGACGTCATGACGGACACATTCGTCGCCGCGATCGACCAGGGCACCACGTCCAGCCGCTGCATCATCTTCAACCAGGACGGCGCGATCGTCGCCGTCGACCAGCGGGAGCACCGTCAGATCTTCCCGAAGCCCGGCTGGGTGGAGCACGACGCGACCGAGATCTGGTCCAAGGTGCAGGCCGTGGTGGCGGGGGCGATCGCCAAGGCGGGCCTGCGAGCCGAGCAGCTCAGCGCGCTCGGCATCACCAACCAGCGCGAGACCACGGTGCTGTGGGACCGCGCGACGGGCAAGCCGGTGCACAACGCGATCGTCTGGCAGGACACCCGCACCTCCGCGCTCTGCCACGAACTGGGCGGCACGGACGGACAGGACCGCTTCAGGGACGCCACCGGGCTGCCGCTCGCCAGCTACTTCTCCGGGCCCAAGGCGTCCTGGCTGCTGGACAACGTGCCGGGGCTGCGCGGCCGGGCCGAGCGCGGCGAGATCGCGTTCGGCACCATCGACTCCTGGCTGATCTGGAACCTCACCGGCGGCGTCGAGGGCGGGGTCCACGTCACCGACGTGACCAACGCGTCGCGGACGATGCTGATGAACCTGACCACGCTCCAGTGGGACCCGGCCATCCTGTCCGCCATGGACGTGCCGCAGGCGATGCTGCCGGAGATCAGGTCGTCCGCGGAGGTCTATGGCACAGCGGTCGGCCAGCTCGCGGGCGTGCCGGTCGCCTCGGCGCTCGGCGACCAGCAGTCCGCGATCTTCGGACAGGCCTGCTACGACACCGGCACGGCCAAGAACACCTATGGCACCGGCAGCTTCCTGCTGCTGAACACGGGCGGCCGGCCCGTGCCGTCCAAGAGCGGGCTGATCACCACCCTCGGCTACAAGATCGGCGAAGAGGCGCCGGTGTACTGCCTCGAGGGATCCATAGCGATCACGGGCGCTCTGGTGCAGTGGTTCCGGGACTCGCTCGGCATCATCCGCACCGCGGACGAGATCGAGACGCTGGCTGCGAGCGTGGACGACAACGGCGGCGCCTACATCGTGCCGGCGTTCTCCGGGCTCTTCGCGCCGTACTGGCGCTCCGACGCCCGCGGCGTGATCACCGGACTGACCAGGTACGTCACCAAGGCGCATCTGGCGCGGGCGGTGCTGGAGGCGACGAGCTGGCAGACGCGCGAGGTCGTGGACGCGATGTACCAGGACTCGGGCGTGCAGATCACCACGCTGAAGGTGGACGGCGGCATGACCGCCAACAACCTGCTGATGCAGCATCAGGCGGATGTGCTGGGCGTGCCGGTGATCCGGCCCAAGGTGGCCGAGACGACGTGTCTGGGGGCCGCCTACGCCGCCGGGCTCGCGACCGGGGTCTGGTCGGACCTCGACGAGCTCAAGGCGCACTGGCAGCGCGATGTGGAGTGGTCGCCGCGCATGGACGCGCAGATCCGGGAGCGGGAGTACGACAACTGGCGCAAGGCTGTGGAGCGGAGCTTCGGCTGGGAGGAGGAGGGCGGCCCCTCCTAGAACGGGGTGTCCATGGCGCTCGTGGAACCGGGTGGCTATAGCGCCCGTGGAACCGCGTGCCTATAGCTCGCGTAGAACCGGGTGTCCATGGCGCTCGCGGGAAGGGTCCCGCCGCCCGCTTCCGAGCGCCTATAGAGCGCACGGCCCGTACCCCTGTCGGTGGGGGTACGGGCCGTGTTCTGTTCTGCCGGACTTCGTGCGCACATGCGCGGCTCAGTCGGTCGCTTTCGGTGGCCGCTTAGGTGGTCGCGGGCTCGCGGCGGGCGTCCACGCGGGCCAGGGCGTGCTCCACCACCGAGACCAGGACCTCCTTCGCGGACTCGCGTTCACGCGCGTCGCACATCAGCAGCGGGACCCCCGGATCGAGGTCGAGCGCGGCGCGCACGGTCTCCTCCGGGAACCGGCCCGCCCCCTCGAAGCAGTTGACCCCGACGGTGAACGGGATGCCGCGGCGCTCGAAGTAGTCGATGGCCGCGAAGCAGTCCTCGAGACGGCGCGTGTCCGCCAGGACGACCGCGCCGAGGGCGCCTTGGGCGAGCTCGTCCCAGAGGAACCAGAAGCGGTCCTGTCCCGGGGTGCCGAAGAGATAGAGCACCAGGTCCTCGCGGAGCGTGATGCGCCCGAAGTCCATGGCGACGGTGGTCGTCGTCTTGCTCTCGACGCCCTCGATGTCGTCGACCGGCCGGCCGGCCTCGCTCAGCGTCTCCTCGGTCCGCAGAGGTCTGATCTCGCTGACCGCGCCCACCAGAGTCGTCTTGCCCACGCCGAAACCGCCTGCCACCAGGAGTTTCAGCGTCACTGGCTCGACGGGCGGCGTTCGGCGGCTAGAGCGCCCGAAGACCATTGATCACCTCGCGGAGAATGCTCACATCCGGCAGTTCGGCCGGCGGAACGGGACGGGTTACATGGACCAGTTCGTCCTCGACGAGATCGCCGACGAGGACCCGGACCACCCCGACGGGGAGGTCCAGGGTGGCCGCGAGTTCGGCGATCGACTGGGGGATCTCGCAGCACCGTTCGACGATCTCCACATGCTCCGGTGAGAGCAGCTGATCGCGGCCGGGGTCGTCGGCCGCGGGCTCCGGAACGACCAGGGCGATCAGGTCGAGGCGGTGACGGGTCGCGCTGCTCGTCCGTCCGCGGGTCATCGCGTACGGACGGACTACCGGACCCGCGTCGGCGTCGAAGAAGTGGTGCGGCTGCTGCGGGGGCTGGGCGGCCTGTTCGACGTGCTTCGGGTGCTCGTCGTACGGATCGTGTCCGTCGTACGGGCCGTGCTCGGCGTACGAGGTCCGCTCGGTGTGGTGCTGCGGATCGGCGTAGGGGAGGGGGTCGGAGTGCTGGACCTGTGCGGCGTACTGAGCTGAGTCACTCATGCCGTCCACTCACCCTCCGGCTGACAGACCGGTCCGTGGCGCTGTGGCGAGGTGGGCTCCGACGCGCTTGACCATCAGCGTCATCTCGTAGGCCACCTGGCCGACGTCGGAGTCCGAGTCGGCGAGGACGGCCAGACAGCTGCCGTCGCCGGCCGCCGTGACGAAGAGGAAGGCCTCGTCGAGCTCCACGACCGTCTGCCGGACCCTGCCTGCCTCGAAATGGCGGCCGACGCCCTTGGCGAGGCTGTGGAACCCGGAGGCCACGGCGGCCAGATGCTCGCCGTCCTCGCGGGTGAGGTCGCGGGACGTGCCCGTGGCAAGGCCGTCGCCGGAGAGCACCAGCGCCTTGCGGATGCTGGCCACGCGGTCGACGAGCTCGTCGAGGAGCCAGTTGAGCTCGCCCCCGGCCTGGTCGGTGGGATGGGCGCCTGCGGCGCTGGATGCTGTGGCGTGCGGTGCGGTCATCGACCGTCCCCCTCCGATGTCGTTCGTGGTGCGGTCTGACCGGGGCCGTGGGCCTGGTCGGTGTCTTCGGCCCCTATAGCGCTCGCGGTCCCTGAACTGCCTGCGATGCCGGTAGTGCCTGAAGTGCGTGGAATCCATCCGGACTGTGCCGTCGGCTCGGACGGCGACGGCTGTGCGGCCTGCTCGGCCTCTTCCGCGTTCTGCCTGCGGCCGCGCTGCCAGCCGCGCTGCATGGACGCCATACGGTTGCGTACTTCGTCCGCGTCCCGCTCGAAGTCCCGCGGTGCGCTCGCGGAAGCCGGCTCCTGCGCCGCGCCGCCGCCGGCGCCCTGCCGCAGCTGCGGGGCGAGGCTGGCCTGGCGGACCCGACGGGGCAGCCCGTCGGGCGGGGCAGCGGATCCGCGCCTGGACTCGGGGACCGGCGCGAGAGGGGTCGTCGGGGAGATACCGGCCGTCGGGGCGGGGTTCGGCACCGGCCAGGGCGCGGGGCGCAGGCTCGGTCGCCGGCCGGAGGCGGGCGGAGTCGGCGCCTCGTCGCCGGAGGAGCCACCGGATCGCATCGGTCCGCCGCGCGAGGAGCCCGCGGGGCGCCCGGACGCGGGGGCGGGATGAGAACGGCCCCGCTCGTCGACCCTGCGGCCCCGGTCGGTCACCAGCGTCGGGGGCTTGCGGCGGGGCAGCGGCACCGGCGCGGAGAGCTCCTCGGACGTCTGGTCCAGCGCCTGCTGGTGCTGCTCGTCCGGGGTCTCGCGGCGGCGCTCACGGGCGCGGGCGCGGAAGATCCCGCCGCGTTCGCTCTCCGTGTCCTCGATGTCGGGGATGTCGGCGAGCGGGTCGGCACCGCCGTGAGCGGGCCGGTCGTCGAAGCCCAAGGCGCCGACGGGCGCCTCCAGTTCGACGGGCCCGTCCAGCAGGGTGGCGCCGTTGATCCCGGCGGGGGCCTTGGAGAGGGCGGCGAGCTTGCCGTCGCTCCCCCGGCGTCCGGAGGGGCCCTGGCTCTTGCGGTCCAGCCGGAACCCCGTGCCCTGGGTCTCGGGCGCCTCGGTCAGCAGGGCCGCCGGGATGAAGACGATCGCGCTGGTCCCGCCGTACGGAGACGGCTGAAGCGAGACCCGTACGCTCTGGCGCTGCGCGAGCCGGCTGACGACGAACAGGCCGAGCCGGTCGGTGTCGGAGAGCTCGAACTCGGGAGTCTCCGCGAGCCGCAGATTGGCGTCGAGCAGCGCTTCGGGGGTCATGCCGAGACCCCGGTCGTGGATCTCGAGGGTGAAGCCGTTGGCGACCGCCTCGCCGTGCACCTGCACAGCGGTGTGGGGCGGCGAGAACACCGTGGCGTTCTCGAGGAGTTCGGCGATGAGGTGGGTGAGGTCGGCGACCGCCGGACCGCCGACGCCGATGCGGGGCAGCCGGCGGACCTCTATGCGCTCGTAGTCCTCCACCTCGGCGACCGCGGCCCGTACGACGTCCATCAGCTGGATCGGCTTGCGCCACTGCCGCGAGGGGGCCGCGCCGGAGAGGATCACCAAGCCTTCGGCGTGGCGCCGCATACGGGTGGTGAGGTGGTCCAGGCGGAACAGGTCCGCGAGCTCCTCGGTGTCCTCGGTGCGGCGCTCCATGGTGTCGAGGAGCGTGAGCTGGCGGTGGAGCAGGACCTGGTTGCGGCGGGCGAGGTTGACGAACACCTCGGAGACTCCGCGCCGCATGTCGGCCTGGCGCACGGCGGCTTCCACGGCGGCCCGCTGGAGGGTGTTGAGCGCCTGGCCGGCCTGGCCGATCTCGTCCTGGCCGTACTCGAGCCGCGGCGCCTCGGTCTCCACGTCGACGTGCTCGCCGGCGGCGAGCCGGCGCATCACGCTGGGCAGCCGTACGCCGGAGACCTCGTGGGCCTCCTTGCGCAGCCGGGAGATGTCGCGGACGAGTTCGCGGCCGATGCGGACGGAGACGATGACGGAGACGAGGAGCGCGAGGAAGCCCAGCACGCCCGCCACGCCCGCCTTCACGAAGACGCTATAGGCAGCGGGCTGTACGCGGTCCCGGTAGCGGTGGGCCGCCTCCTCGCTCTCGCGGGCGAGATCGTCCAGAACCGGGGTGGCCGCCTGCTGCCAGCGCTTGATGTCGGAAGCGCCGAGCTGCTCGGCGGGCCCGGTGGCGATGATGCGGTCCTCGGCGTCGCGCAGGGGCGCGGTCTGCGGGCTGTCCCAGAACTGCTCGTAGATCTCACGGTCCTTGGAGGGCAGGACCTCGAGGTTGATCTCGTAGTAGAGGGTGCGGTTGGCGACGACGTCGGAGAGCGCGCGGATCTCCTCGGTCGTGATCTTGCCCGTGGTGAGCGAGGAGACGATCAGCGCATCCTCGCGGGAGAGCATCTCGCGGGCGCGGACGAGACCGACGAGGGCGCGGCCCTGGCGCTCCATCTCGACGTTGTCGAGGGCGTGCAGCGACAGCATGAAGCCGTAGCAGGGGTCGACGATCCGGTTGTACTCCCGCAGCGCCTGGCTGCGGGAGAGGGAGCTCGCCTCGACGGAGCGGCGCAGTGCGTCCAGTCCGTCGAGTGCGTCGAGGAGCGAGTTCAGCTTCTGGGCCGTCTCCGGCCGCATGTCGTCGCGGATGGAGGACTTCTCGACGTTCGCGCGGATCTCGGCGACGGCCTTGTCGGTGGCCTGGCGCTTGCGGCGCAGTTCGGGCAGCGCGTCGGCGGCACGGCGGTCGGCAAGGTAGACGAGGGTCTGGCGGCGCTCGTTCTGGACCTCGTGGACGACGTCCTCGATGGGGTGGCCCACCTGCTCCACTACTGAACTGACGTCCAGCAGCTGGTCGGCCTCGCGGCCGGTCAGCACGGTGGCGAATCCCCAGAGTGCGGTGAGGGAGACGAGCGGCACCAGCAGCAACGCCACGATCTTCCGGCGGATGGACTTCCCGCGAAAGCGCATGGCCTCCCCCTGATCGACCCCCGCTCAGAAGCGGATGGTGCTCCGTCAACAAACGGCGTGAGCCTACTACTGTCACACAGACAACTCGAAGGCACGTCCGGACATTTTTCGACTGCCTCCGGGTGCCTTGATCATGGGTTGTCCTGGTATTCGGGGAGATGGCATTCCGGACGGCCCCGGAGGACTCCTGGCGGCCTGTCACTTTTCGGACTGCGGTAGATGGCTGGAATCCTTCGCCTCTCGGGAATCATCCGGCTCAGCCAATCGTCTTTCTTTACAGGGTGGTTCGCGGCGGGCGGTTCGAGACGTCGCAGACAGAACGCAGAACTCATTCGACTCGGCGGCTCATTCGATTCGGCACGAGTCTGTCCAGTCCAGCCTGGGCAGACGAGCGCGGGCGGGGCGTTCGGCGATCGAGAGTCGACGGAGACCGTGTTGTCGGGGAGCCCGGGGCAGCACAGATCAGCGCGGGCGGCAGCGGAGCGAGCGGTGCGTGGAGTAGCGCGACGGAATCGGGGCAGCCACCCTGAAAGCCGGACAGAGCGGGGAGTGACAGGAGCGATGGACACGGACGAGCGTCGCGACGCGGCGACGGGATCGGGGGCGGACGCCGACTGGGACGAGGACGTCCCGCGGCAGCTCTGGGTGGAGGAGCCGGCGACGCGTCGACGGCTGGCGGACCCGGTGCGTACGGCGGCGGTGCGCGCGGTGATCATCGCCTCGCTCACGATGATCCAGGCGATGGTGGCCTTCCTGTGCACGCTCGCGGGGTCCTGGCTGGCGTTTCCGATGGTGCTGAGCAGCGTCGCGAGCACGGTGGTGGCGACCTGGGCCGTGCTGGACGTCTGGGTGACGCGCCAGGTGTGGAACCAGCGCAACGGCGTGGTGTCCGTGCCGAGCAGCTCGGCACGCCAGCTGCGGCGTGAGCGGAGGCAGGCGCGGAAGACGGCCCGGGCCGCCGCGCGGGAGGATGCGCGGATACGGAGGCGGGGCACGGGCAGGCTCTCCGAGGCCTGAACGCCCGCGGGCCGTGGGCGAGACGGCCTCGGGCGAGTCGGGCCTCGGACCGCGGGCGGGACGCGCCTCGGGCCTCGGTCGAGACGGGCCTCGGGTCTTGGGTCTCGGGCGAGACGCGCCTCGGGCCTGCGTCACCTCGTGAGCCGGGCCTGCCTCGCCTCGTGAGCCGGGCCCGCGTCGCTCCTGAGCCGGCGGGGCCCTATGCCTCCTGGTCCGTCGTCGCTGCCTCCGGGCGGGAGGCGACGGTCTGGTCGGGGAGCGCGGCTGGGGCGCCGGCTTGGCCGGCGTCCTGCTCCCGGGCCGCGCCCTCGGGATGTGGGCCCCGCACGGCGTCCGCTCCCTGCCCGGGATCGGCGCCCTGTTCCTCGGGGCCCGCTTCCGTCGGGGCGGCGGCGATCGGAGGAGACGGGACCGCGCCCGACGCCTGCGCCGGAGCCGCTGCCTGGGTCTGAGCTTGGGCTGGGGGCCGCGCAGGCGCCTGATGGGGCACGGTCGGCTCCGCCGGGGTGCGCTTGAACATCCGGGTCGCCGTGATCTCGCCGTGCACCGTCTCGCCGGCCGGGTCCTGCTGCGGCAGACCGGGGCGCAAGTGCTCCTCCACGCTGATGTACTTCAGGCCCGCGCGCAGGTCGGCGTCATTGCGCAGCCGGATGACCAGCGGGAACTCAGCCAGCGCGGTCGTGTCGAACAGCCCGGTCGTGTAGAGCAGCTGAACGCCCAGCGCATCGGAGACCGCGCGCTGGAGCTCCAGCAGATACGTCGCGTTCGCCCGGCCGATCGGGTTGTCCAGGAACAGCGTGCCGGCGTGCCGGTGCTTGTCCCGGCCGCGGTCGTTGCTGCGCAGGGCCGCCATCGTGCAGTACAGCGCGATGGCCGCGGTGAGGAGCTGGCCGCCGGAGAAGACGTCGCCCATCTGTCCGACCGGGACCCGCTCGGCGCGCAGCACCGCGTCCGGCTTGAGGATCTCGACGGCGATGCCCTTCGGCTGCAGGGCGGCCTGGACTCCGCGCAGCAGCAGGGACATTCCGTCCCTGCGGCCCTCTCCGTACGCCGCGGCGGCGTTCTTCTTCACCGCGGCGCGGGTCGCCTCGTCGATGACCTCGCCGAGCCGCTCGGCGAGGGTCGCCTGGTCCGGCTCGTCGAAGCGGATCCGCAGGAACTCCTGACCGGACCACTCGCCCAGGCCCTCGGGCAGGCGGGAGAGCCGCTGCGCCGAGCGGAGCGTCGCCAGGGCGGACTCCACCAGGCCCCGCAGCCGGTCGACGATGGTGTCGCGGTTGCGCTCCAGCTGCTCCAGCTCGTCGGTGAGGACGCGCAGCCGCGGTGCGAAGGCCTCCGCCCACTTCGCGGCGTGCTCGGGCAGTGCCGCGGCGGGCAGCTCCCGGATCTGCTGGCGCGCGGGGGTGCGCACCTGTTCGTACCGGGTGGAGTTGGCGTGCCGTACGAGGACGTCGCTCGCCTCGCGGACAGCCGTCTCGGCGGCGGACAGGTCGGTGGCGCAGCCGCGCAGGGAGCGTCGGGCCTCGGCCGCGGAGTGCCGCGCCTCCTCCAGGGTTCCGGGGTAGGACTCGGGGGCGTCGTCCGGCTCCTCGTCCTGGTGGTCCCGGAGCAGGTCCCGCAGCAGCGCGGCGGTCTCGTCGAACCCGCCGGCCGCGTCCTCGGCGGCCCGGTGCGCCTGGAGCAGCCGGGTGTGCGCCGCGCCCGCGGTCTCCAGGGCGTCGGTGCGGGAGGCCAGTTCGGCGGTGGCGGTGCGCAGCAGGGCCTGGGCCTGCTCGGCGTCCGTGGGGACCAGGTCCTCGGGGAGCTCGGTATGGGCCTCGCCGTCGGCGGGGGCCAGGCGCTCGGCTTCGCCGCGCAGCCGGCCGAGCTTCTCGCTGGCCTCGGAGGCGCGGGTCTCCAGCATCTGCACAAGCGACTCGGCGCGGGCGGCCGCGGCCTGCCGGGAGGGCCCGTCGGCGCCGTCCGTGCCTTCGAGGAGCTGGGCGGCGCGGGTGCGGACCTTGTTGGTGAGGCGGTCGAGCTCGGCGACGGCGGCGCTCTCGTCGCTCTCGGCCCGGGCCTGCTCGGCGCGCAGGTCCGCGCCGACGCCCACCTTCTCGTACAGCTGGGAGGCCGCGCGGTACGCCTCGCGCAGGGTGGGCAGCGCGGTGCGCGGAGCGTCTGGGTCCGCCTCGGGGAGGCTCTCGGGCGCCCCGGCGATCTCGGCGCGCTCGGCGCGCAGGGCGCGCGCGGTGCGGCGGGCGTCGTCGCCCGCGCGCTGGGCGGCGCGGCGGTCCTCGTCCGCGGCCTTGGCGCGCTCGAGGAAGGTCGCGGCCCGGGCCTCGGACTCGGCGGCCTCGTCGGCCAGTTCACGGAGTTTGACCTGCCAGCCGGCGCGTTCGCGCAGCCGGAAGGCGAGGCCGGCGAGCGCGTCGGCGGCTCGGCGGGCGCGCTGGGCCGTGTCCTGGCGGTCGTCGCGGACGCGGGCGGCGTCGGCGGCGGCCTCGTCCGCCTCGGCCCGTACGGCACGGGCCTCGGCGAGCGTCGACTGCGCCTCCTCGGCGGTCTCGCGTGCCGTGCGCGCGCCCTGGCCGAGCTCCGCGAGCATGCCGGGCGGGCAGTCGGCGCGCCAGGAGCCGATGCGGGCCGCGAGGGAGCGGTCGCCTGCGAGCCGGGAGGCGAGCGCGCGGATCTCCTCGTCCCTGGCGGCGGCGCGGGCCCTGAGCGTCTGGCGCTCCTCGTCGGCGGCGTGCTCGTCGTGCATCGCCGGGTTCGGCGGCACGAGGAAGACGCCCTCGTCGCCGCCGGCGCCGGGTCCGGGCACCGGTGCGAGCAGCGCGGCGGCGGTGCCGACGGCGACGGCGGACCGGGGCAGCAGCGCGGCCCCCGCGAGGACTTCGCGGGCTCGGGCGTGCGAGTCGGGGTCGGTGATGACGACGCCGTCGACCAGCTCGGGCCGTGCGGCCAGCACGGCGGCGTGGTCGCCCGGGTCGACGGCCTGGGCGAGGTAGCGCCAGCCGGGGAGCGCGGGGATGCCGTGCTCGCCGAGGTACTCGACGGTGGCGAGGACGTCGGGTCCGGGGGGCAGCAGCCCGCCGTCGCCGAGCGCGCCGAGGATGCGGGCGTCGTCGGCGGCGGCCGTGCGCAGATCGAACAGCTGCCGTTCGGCGGAGGCGACGGACTGGTCGAGCAGCTCGCGCAGTTCGTCGGCGTACCGGTCCAGCTCCTCGGCGGCGAGGGGCCCTTCGGCGGCGCGGAGGGGAGCGCTGGAGGCGGTGCGGCGGCGGTCGCCGGGTCCGGCGGCCGGGTCGGCTGCCGGGTCCGTACGACCGGTCTGGCCGGCGGCGTCCGCCGCGGCGCCGTCCGCGCCCCCGTCCCGGCGCGGCCCCGGCACGGCCGCGTGCACAGAAGGCGTCGACGACGGCAGGCTCAGCAGCTCCGCCAGGCGCTCGTCCTCGGCGATCGACTCGGCCGCGCGGCGCTCCGCCTCGTAGGCGTTCTCCGCGCCTTGGGCGGCGTCAGCGGCGCGGGCCGCCGCCAGCTCGGCGCGCGCCTCCGTCGCGGCGGCCTCCTTCGCCCGGTCCGCCGTGGTGCGGGCGGCTTCGCGGGCGGCGTCCCAGGCGGCGACCGCCGTCTTCTCGGCGTCGGTCGCCGCGAGGGCGGCCCGCGCCGGGTCGGCGTCGGGGGCGGTGTCGTCGAGCCAGCCCGCTCGTACGGCCTCGGTGGTCTCCTGCTCGACCTCGGTCAGCCGCTGGCGCAGATGGCCGATCTCGCTGCGGGCCCGCTGGGCCTCGGTGGCGGAGGTCGTCGCGTCGCGGTGGGCGGCCTCGGCGGCCTCCTGGAGGGCCGCGGAACGCTCCTCCTCCTCGTTGGCCAGCCGCTCGCCGTCCTCTGCCGCGCAGTGCAGGGCGCGCACGAGGTCGGCGGCGGCCCTGGCGCGGGCCGCGAGGGCGGGGGCCGCGTCTCGTTCGGCCTCGCGGATCGCGGCGGCCACGCGCGCGGAGCGGTCGGCGGCGGCGCGGTGGCGCAGCACGGCCTCGGCGGCCTGCCACGCGGAGTGCAGGGTGCGGGCGTCGGTCAGCTCGCGGCGCTGGGCCGCGGCGCCCTTCTCCGCCACGGTCAGCGCCAAGGACGCGTGCCGGTAGGCCAGTTCGGCGGCGATCAGCGAGCTGCGGCTGCGCGCCCGATCGGCCTCGGTGACCGTGTGGGCCGCCGCGGTGACCTGCTGGGCGAGGTCGCCGGTGCGGGCCCGCTCCCGGGCGGCGCGGGCGGACAGCCGTGCGGCGAGCGTGCGGGTGCGGCGCTCGGCGCCCGTGTGGATCTCCCGTGCCCGCGTCCTGGTCTCGGCGGCCTCGACGATCCGGCCGAGCAGATCGACCGATCCGGCGGTGAAGTCCCGTTCCGCGGTGAGCTCGGCGCGGCGGCCGAGCTTGTTGCCGAAGCTGCTGACGAGGTCGGCGAGGCCGTCGGTGTCGCGGGTGTCGGTGACGGCGCGCAGCAGCAGGTCGGTGAAGTCGGAGTCCTTCTTGACCGCGAAGAGGCCGGCGGCCTCGCCCTCGTCCGCGTTCATCTCGCGCTGGTAGCGGAAGAGCTCGGGGTCCAGGCCCACGTCGCCGAGGTGCTCGTTCCAGCGGTCGTGGATCTCCTCCCAGTACACGTCGAGGTGCGGATAGGCCTTGCCCGCCTCGGTGACGGCGTCGCGGAAGCCCTTCATGGTGCGGCGGCGGCCCTGCGCGCCGGACGCGCCCTCGACGGGCGGGCGGACGGCGGTGGACTCGGCGACCGGAAGCGAGTCGAGGCTGAGGCCGGGCCCGGGGCGGAAGGAGTACCACGCTTCGGCGAACTTCCGCGGGTCGTTGGAGACCTGGCGGCCGCGCCACTCGCTGACCTTGCCGACCACGACCAGCTCGCCGGTGAGCGTGTGCTGCCACTCGAGGGCGACGTGTCCGCAGTCGTCGGCGAGCAGGAACTTGCGCAGCACGCCCGAGCTGGCGCCGCCGAGGGTGTTGCGGTGGCCGGGCAGCATCACCGAGAAGATCAGCTTGAGCAGTACGGACTTGCCGCCGCCGTTCTCCAGGAAGAGCACGCCCGCGGGCGCGGGCCGGCGCGGCGGGCCGACCGGCTCCTCCTCGAAGAACTCCGCCTGCATCGGAGCGGGGTGGGGCACGGGCGCGCCGACTCCGCGCAGGTCCAGCACGGTGTCGGCGTAGCGCGCACCGGCGGGCCCGATGGAGTAGAGGCGGACCCGGGACAGCTCGTACATGGCGGCGGACTCTCGTCGTTCTCGTCGGGGATCAGGCGTGGAAGGGCAGGCCGGCGTCGGCGGCCAGCTCCAGGTCGTCCGCGTCGGGCGGCGCCACGAGGGTGGCGGCGCCGTCGCTGACGGGTACGACGCCTAGCTCCAGCAGCTCGCCCATGGCGGCGCCGCCGGCCATGTCGCGCACCTGGAGCTGGTAGCGGGCGGTGGTGCGGTAGGCGCCTCCGGCGTCGTCGCCGGTGCGCTGGAGGAAGCCGGAGTCGGTGAGGAAGGCGACGGCCTTGCCGACGATGCCGGTGGTGGATCCGGCGAGGCGGCGCGCGTCCTTGGTGGCGCCGGTGGCGCTGCGGCGTGCGTAGATCCGCCAGGCGGACTCCAGGCCGGGGGCGTCGGTGGCGGGGTCGGTGTTCTCGCCCTGCTCCGCGGCGCGCTCTTCCAGGCGCCGGCAGGCCTGACGGACGAAGGCGTCGACGCCGTTGACCGTGATGCGGCCGATGTAGCCGTCGTCGGCGAGGTCTTCGGGGCGCGGGAACGCCATGGCGGCGACGGCCAGATGCGCGAGTCCGTGCAGGAAGCGGTCGGCGGACTCGGCGGAGGCGCGGCGGGCGTAGTCGCCCATGCGGACGGCGAAGACGGAGTCCTCTGCGGCGGTCACGGCCATGCCGGCGCGGGGCGAGACCTCGAGGACGACGAGTCCCAGGCCGGTCGCGACGGCGTCGGCGAGCCGGGCGAACGCGGTCTCCTCGCGGTAGCGGCGCAGCAGTTCGGCGTACTCGGCGTCGCGGGCGGGGAGCAGCTTGGGCTGGAGACCGAAGGAGACGAGGCGTGCCGCGTCGGCGGCGTCGGCGGGGGTGACCGCGGCCGGGGCGGCGGGGGCCGGCGCGTCGTGGGCGTCGGCCTCGCGCCACGCGTGCGTCTCGGCGTGGTGGTCGGTCACGGGTGCTCCTGCGGATGCTGTGGGGTGAGGAAGGAGGTGGGGGGCGGGGGCGGGGCGGCCGCGTCGTGCGCTGTCGGGTGCTCTGCCGGCGTCTCGGCTCCGGCGCAGGTTCTGGCACCGGCTCCAGCGCGGGTTCTGGCACCGGCTCCGGCGCGGGTTCTGCTGATCACGAGGCCTCCGCGCGGTCCGCCGCCATGCCCGCGTGGTCCAGCAGGGCCGTCCCCACTATCAGGTCCGCACCGCCGAACTCCGGATCGTCCAGCTCGACGCCGTCGTCGACCGCGAACAGGAGCCGCTGCTCGCCCTGGCGGTAGGCCGTGCCGACCGGGGGGCTCGCCGCGTGGACGGCCAGCAGGGCGACCAGATACGGCAGTTCGGGATCGCGGCGGCGCGCCTCGGCCAGCAGGCCCGACAGACGGCGCGGCGCGTCGTGCTCCAGGTCGAGCAGCTCCATCGCGGCGGCCAGCTGCTCCTCGCTGAAGCGGCTGTCGTCGGGCGTGGCGATCAGGTCGGGCTCGGGCATCTCGGCGCCGAGGTGCTCGCGCTCGACGGGCGGCGTCAGCAGCAGGTCGACCAGGTCCCCGATCCGTACGGACGAGGGGGTGCGCAGTCCGGCGCCGTGGGCGAAGAACGCGTCCGTGACGCGGATCGCGGACTCCATGGGCAGCGGCAGGATCGGGGCGACCAGCTGGCCGTACAGATCGAGTCCGGTCCGCGCGGCGGGCCGGGCGAAGGCCTGGCGGTCCTGCTCGGCGCGGAACAGCGGGCCGGCCTCCAGCAGCCGGGACTGGAGCTGGGTGTGGCGGCGGATGCAGTCCTTGACGATGTCGACGAGCTCGGCGGCGCGCCGCTTGTGCTCGGGGTCCTCGGCTTCGTCGCGCGCCTTGCGGATGTTCGTCAGGATCGCGTTCTCGTGGCGGTAGCGGTCGGCGACGTGGTCGAGGGCCTCGGCGATCATGTCGGGGACGGCGTTGAGCCAGTCGACGGCCCGCACATTGCGGCGGGTGGCCTCCAGGGTGCGGCGCAGCGTCTCGGCGTACTGCACGGTGCGGTAGCGGGCCTGCTCGGCGGCGAGCTGGGCGTCGGCGAGCCGGCCGCGGCTGATCAGGACCTCCAGCTTCACCTCCGCCGCGATCTGCGCGCTGGTGACGTCCGTGTCGAGCGCGCCGACCAGGACGTTGACCGCTTCGTCGGTCGTGCGGAGATAGACGGCGCCGCCGTATCCGGGGACTTCCTCGATCAGCTTGAAGTCGTAGTCGCGGCGGGTGTATACGCCGTCGGGGCCGAAGGTGCCGTACACCGCGCGGAATCCGCGGTCCACGCTGCCGACGTTGATCAGGTTCTCCAGGACCCAGCGGGCGACGCGCTCGTGCTCGGCGGGCGGACGGCCCGGGGCCTGGGCCGCGACCCTCGGGAGCAGCCGGAGCACTATCTGGTCGTTGTCCGCGCCGGTGTCGAAGTCCATGTTGAGCGTGACGAGGTCGATGGCGGCGAGGGCGACCTCCGCCATGGCGTAGACCGTGTACTCCCCCGCGAGATTCGCCTTGCGCGCGTCCAGGTCGTGCAGCGGCGCGGTGCAGGCGAGCGCACGGAGGCGCCGCGCGAGCCCTTCGTCGGCGGCCGGGCCCTGCGCGGGCCGCGGCCCCGCGCTGAGCTGGGGCGGAACGAATTCCGTCGAGGCAGGCGAAGTCACGCTGAACAGACTAGGTCCTCGCACTGACAACAGCCCAAACGGCACAGAAGCGACCGGCGTCACACTGGCCACACCCGCCTCACCGGCACCCATCCGCGAGGCGTGGTCAACGGAACCCTGCCTCGCCGGCGGCGTCCAAGCGCCGTCAACGACGTCCAGGCGTCGTGTCAGCGGCGCCCCCGCACCGCCCAGGCGCCCCCTCCGCGGCCCCTACGCGTCGCCCTCGTCCTCGACCAGGTCCGCGTAGGCATCCACCAACTGTGTGCGCGAGTCGTCGAGGTACTCCTCCAGCAGCCGCTCCGCGCCCGTGCGCTCCCCCGCCCGCAGCGCTTCCAGAATCGCCCGGTTTCGTACGAGATACGGCTGATGAAGCCGGCGCGGGTCGTCCACCACATGGAAGGCCAGCCGCAGCTCGGCCAGCACGCCGCGCATGAGCTCGTCCGTGCGCGCGCTGCCGGCGAGGGCGACCAGTTCGCGGTGGAAGTGGATGTTGGCGGTGGAGACGCCCCGCCAGTCCTGTTCGCGCGAGGACCGCTCGCCCTTGGCGACCGCCGCGTCCAGCCGGTCGAGCGCGTACGGCGGCTCTCCGAGCCCCTGCACGACCGCGCATTCGACCAGCCGCCGGGTGCGGTAGATGTCCTCGACGTCCTGGACGGCGAGCTTGCGCACGAACACCCCGCGATTGAGCTCGTGGACGAGCAGCCGCTCATGGGTGAGCAGCCGGAACGCCTCGCGCAGCGTGTTGCGCGAGACGCCCAGCGCCTTGCCGATGCTGTCCTCGGAGAGCCGCTCGCCGGGCGGGAAGTACCCCTCGGCGATGCGTCCGCGCAGGATGTCCGCGACCCGCTCCGCCGTGCTGGTGCGGCCCAACAGCGGGCGGTCGTCCGCCAGTCCGCCGATCTCGGGCTCCGTCGTCCCCACAACGTCCTCTCTCCCCGCCGGGCACCCCGCCGGCGTGCGAGCTCCATCGTAGAAGCAAGAACGTCTCCACATGACTCTTGTCGGATCGTTCAACAATCCCCTACCTTGGCGTCACCGCACAGTCGCTGCAGCACCCTCTCCCCCTCTGCGAGGTGCAGATGAGCACGACCCAGGCCCAGCCGAAGCACGACGAACTCCCCGAGGACACCAGCGCGTTCGCCTGGCTGCGCGCCCTCGGCCCGCGAGGCCGGCGCGCCTTCGGCGGCGCGTTCGGCGGCTACGCCCTCGATTCGTACGACTACTTCACCCTGCCGCTCAGCATGGTGGCGATCTCCGCGTACTTCAGCCTCGACAACGGACAGACCGGACTTCTCACCACCGTCACCCTGGTCGTCTCCGCGGTCGGCGGCGCGCTCGCGGGCATCCTCGCCGACCGGATCGGCCGGGTGAAGGCGCTGATGATCACGGTGATCACCTATGCGGTGTTCACCGTGCTGTGCGGCTTCGCGCCCAACTACGAGACGCTGCTGGTCTTCCGCGCCCTTCAGGGCCTCGGCTTCGGCGGCGAGTGGGCCGTCGGCGCGATCCTGGTCGCCGAGTACGCCACCGCCAAGCACCGAGGCCGCACCCTGGGCGCCGTCCAGAGCGCGTGGGCCGCCGGCTGGGCGCTCGCCGTGATCGTCTACACCCTGGTCTTCCACTTCCTCGACGCCGACACCGCCTGGCGCGTGATGTTCTGGACGGGCGCGCTGCCCGCCCTCCTGGTGATCTACGTACGGCGGAACGTGAGCGACGCCCCCGAGGCCGCCGAGCGCCGCCGGGCCAGCACCGAGCGCGGGTCCTTCGCCACGATCTTCAAGAAGGACCTGCTGCGCGTCACGCTCTTCGCGACGCTGCTCTCCACCGGCGTCCAGGGCGGCTACTACACGCTCGCCACCTGGGTCCCCACCTACCTCAAGACCGAGCGCGGCCTGACCGTCGTCGGCACCGGCGGCTACCTCGCCTTCCTCATATCCGGCGCCTTCATCGGCTATCTGACCGGC
This sequence comes from Streptomyces sp. NPDC051907, assembly GCF_040681075.1. Lineage (NCBI taxonomy): Bacteria > Bacillati > Actinomycetota > Actinomycetes > Kitasatosporales > Streptomycetaceae > Streptomyces > Streptomyces sp. NPDC051907. The sequence continues at coordinate 32,772 of NZ_JBFAYB010000081.1, forward strand.
GGCTACCTCACCGACCTGATCGGCCGGAAGAAGAACATCGCGCTCTTCGCCGTGCTGTCCGCCGCGGGCATCCTGGCGTACACCAGCATCCCCTCCGGGGCGAACGGCCTGCTGCTCGTCCTCGGCTTCCCGCTCGGCTTCTTCATGTCCGCGATCTTCAGCGGCTTCGGGTCGTTCCTCAGCGAGCTCTACCCCACCGCCGTACGCGGCACCGGCCAGGGCTTCACTTACAACAGCGGGCGCGCGGTGGGCGCGTTCCTGCCGACGCTGGTGGGCTATCTGTCCGACAGCTGGGGCGTGGGCGGCGCGCTCGTCCTCGGCGCGGCCGGCTACGGCCTCGCCGTCCTGGCCCTGCTCGGCCTGCCCGAGACCCGCGACCGCGAACTGCTGTGACCACACGGATCCGAAAGGCACTGCGATGACCTGGGCGTCCATCGATCTCAACGCCGACCTCGGCGAGGGCTTCGGCCGCTGGCGGCTGACCGACGACGAGCAGCTGCTGTCCGTCGTCACCAGCGCCAACGTCGCCTGCGGCTTCCACGCCGGGGACGCGCCCACGATGCGGCGGGTGTGCGAGCTCGCGGCGGAGCGCTCGGTACGGATCGGCGCCCAGGTCTCCTACCGCGATCTGGCGGGCTTCGGACGACGCTCCATGGACGTCCCGCCCGAGGAGCTGTCCGCCGAGATCGCCTACCAGATAGGAGCGTTGGAGATCTTCGCGCGGGCAGCCGGGTCCCGTGTCTCGTACGTCAAGCCGCACGGCGCGCTCTATAACCGCGTCGTCCACGACGAGGAGCAGGCGGCGGCCGTCGTCGAGGGCGTGCTGCTGTCGGGCGAACGGCTGCCGCTGCTCGGGCTGCCCGGCTCGAAGCTGCACACCATGGCCGAGAAGGCCGGGCTGCCCGCCGTCACGGAGGCGTTCGCCGACCGCGCCTACACCCCGGAGGGCACGCTGGTGCCGCGCGGCGAGGACGGCGCGGTGCTCAGCGATCCGTCCGTCGTCGTCGAACGGTCGGTCAGCATGGCCAGGTTCGGGGTGATCGCCTCGCGGTCCGGGCAGTCCGTCGCGGTACGAGCCCGTTCGCTCTGTCTGCACGGGGACACCCCCGGGGCCGTGTCGCTCGCCCGCCGGGTGCGACGGCAGCTGGAGAGTGTCGGTGTGCGGGTGGAGGCCTTCGTATGACCGCCCCTCGCACCCTGCCGGCGGGCGCCGTACGGGTGCTGCCGGTCGGCGAGCACGCCCTCCTGGTCGAACTGGCCGACGGCGACGGCGCCGAGGCGCTCCACGCCGAGCTGCTGCGCCGCCGGGCGGCGGGCGGCCTCCCGGCGGTCCGGGAGATCGTGCCCGCCGCCCGGACCGTGCTGCTCGACGGCGTCGAGGACGCGGAGCGCCTCGCGCGGGAGCTGGCCGTATGGGAGATCCCCGCGCTCCCCGCGCGCGTGCAGGACGCGATCGAGATCCCGGTGCGCTACGACGGTCCGGACCTGGCGGACGTCGCGGCTGGGTGGCAGGTGAGCGAGGAGGCTGCGGCACGCATCCACTCCGCCGCCGAGTACCGCGTCGCCTTCTGCGGGTTCGCGCCCGGCTTCGGGTATCTGACCGGGCTGCCGCAGCGGTACGCGACGCCCCGCAGAGCCACCCCGCGCACCTCCGTGCCGGCCGGGTCGCTCGCGCTGGCGGGCGCGTACACCGGGGTGTACCCACGCTCCTCCCCCGGCGGCTGGCAGCTGATCGGGTCCACGGACACCGTCCTGTGGGACCCCGCCCGGGAGCCCGCGGCGCTGCTCTCTCCCGGGACCCGGGTGCGGTTCACGGCGGAGCGCCGATGACCGACCGGGCCCTCGCGGTCGTACGAGCCGGGGCGCTGACCACGGTGCAGGACCTGGGGCGGCCGGGGCACGCCCATCTCGGGGTGCCGCTCTCCGGGGCGCTCGACCCGCACGCCGCCGCCCTCGTCAACCGGCTGGCCGGCAACCCTGAGCGGGCCGCCGTCCTGGAGACCACCCTCAACGGGTGCGCGCTGCGGCCGCGTTGCGCGGTGACGGTCGTGGTCGGCGGCGCGCCGTGCTCCGTCACGGTCGACGGACGTCCGGCGGCCTGGGGCGCGCCCGTGCGCATGGCCGCGGGCGCCGTGCTCGACGTGGGGCCCGCGGTGCGCGGCGTACGGAGCTATCTGGCGTTCGCGGGCGGTATAGCGGTCGAGCCGGTCCTGGGCAGCCGCGCGACCGACCTGCTCTCGGGGCTGGGCCCCGCCCCGCTCACGGACGGCGCGGTACTGCCGCTGGGCAGGCCCGCCGGGCCGCCCGCCCGCCTCGACGGGGGCGTGCCGTGGCCCGCGCCGCCGGCCGAGCTGGTGCTGCGCGTGCGGCTCGGGCCGCGCGAGGACTGGTTCACCGCCTCGGCGCTGCGGACGCTCACGCGTGGCGCGTACAGCGTGTCGTCCGCGAGCAACCGCATCGGGCTGCGCACCGAGGGGCCGCCGCTGGAGCGCGCTATAGCGGGCGAGCTGCCGAGCGAGGGCATGGTGCTGGGCGCGGTGCAGGTCCCGCCGGACGGGCGCCCGGTGGTCTTCCTCGCCGACCATCCGACCACCGGCGGCTATCCGGTGGTCGCGGTCGTGGACGGCCGCGACCTCGCTGCGGCGGCGCAGGCGGTCCCCGGGACGCGCGTCCGGTTCGTTCAGGCGCGCTCGCCGTCTCCGTCGGGGCGTCCATAGGCGAGCGTTTGGCGGGTGGCAGGCGTGGCGAGCGCCCGGCGCTCCGGCGGGCCGCAGGCGGGGCTAGAGCCCTAGCGCCCGGCGGGTCGCAGGGTGGTTAGCGCTCCAGAGGGGTGCAGGCGTGACTGGCGCCCGGCGGGCCGCAGGGTGGCTACCGCGCCGGCGGGCCGGCATATCGCCGCCGAGCCGCCCGGTCGCGGCCCTGGCTAGCGCTCCGGCGCGCTGCCGTAGCCGCCGCCGCCCGGTGTCTCGACGACCAGGACGTCGCCGGGCGCGACGTCCACCGAGTCGACGCCGTGCAGCTCGCTCACGCTGCCGTCCGCGCGCTCCACGCGGTTCGAGCCCAGCGCTCCGCTCTCGCCGCCCGCCATGCCGTACGGCGGGACACGGCGGTGGCCGGTCAGCAGCGCCGCCGTCATCGGCTCCAGGAAGCGGATGCGGCGCACGACTCCGCGGCCGCCGCTCCACCGCCCGCGCCCGCCGCTGCCCTCGCGGACGCAGAAGGCGTCAACCCGCACCGGGTAGCGCCACTCCAGGACCTCCGGGTCGGTCAGGCGGGAGTTGGTCATATGGGTCTGCACGGCGTCCGCGCCGTCGAAGCCGTCGCCCGCGCCCGAGCCGCTCGCCACCGTCTCGTAGTACTGCACACGGTCGTTGCCGAAGGTCAGGTTGTTCATCGTGCCGGAGCCCTCGGCCTGGACGCCCAGCGCCGCGTACAGCGCGCCCGTGACGGCCTGGGAGGTCTCCACGTTGCCCGCGACCGTCGCCGCCGGGTACGCCGGCGCGAGCATGGAGCCCTCGGGCACCCGGACCTCCAGCGGCTCGAGGCAGCCGCTGTTGAGGGGGATGTCGTCGGCGACGAGCGTGCGGAAGACGTACAGCACCGCCGCCATGACCACCGACTTGGGCGCGTTGAAGTTCCCCGGCTGCTGCGGCGAGGTGCCGGCGAAGTCGACGACCGCGCCGCGGGCCGCCCGGTCGACCCGCAGGGCGACCTGGATGACCGCGCCGCCGTCGGTCTCGTAGCGGTACGAGCCGTCGTCGAGCTCCGCGACGATGCGGCGCACCGACTCCTCGGCGTTGTCCCGTACGTGCCGCATATAGGCCTGGACGACGTCGAGGCCGAACTGGTCGACCATGCGCCGCAGTTCCGCGATGCCCTTCTCGTTGGCGGCGATCTGGGCGCGCAGATCGGCGAGGTTGGTGTCCGGCGCGCGCGAGGGGTGCGGGGCGCCGGTCAGCAGCCGGCGGGTCTCCTCCTCGCGCAGTCGGCCGTCCCGTACGAGCAGCCAGTTGTCGAAGAGGACGCCCTCCTCCTCGACGGTGCGGCTGAACGCGGGCATCGAGCCGGGGGTGATGCCGCCGATCTCGGCGTGGTGGCCGCGCGAGGCGACCAGGAACCGCAGCACGTCGCCGTCGAAGACGGGGGTGACGACCGTGACGTCGGGCAGGTGCGTGCCGCCGTGGTACGGATCGTTGATCGCGTAGACGTCTCCGGGCCGCATCTGGCCCTCGTTGCGGCGCAGCACCTCCTTGATGGACTCGCCCATGGAGCCCAGGTGCACGGGGATGTGGGGCGCGTTGGCGATCAGGTTGCCCTCCGCGTCGAAGAGGGCGCAGGAGAAGTCGAGCCGCTCCTTGATGTTCACGGAGTGGGCGGTGTTCTCCAGGCGTACGCCCATCTGCTCGGCGATGGACATGAAGAGGTTGTTGAAGACCTCCAGCAGGACCGGGTCGACCTCCGTGCCGACGGCTGCCCGGCTCGGGCGGGGCCGTACGCGCGTCAGCAGCAGATGCCCGCCGTCGGACGCGGCGGCGCGCCAGCCGGGGTCGACGACGGTGGTGGCGTCGGCCTCGGCGATGATCGCCGGGCCGTCCACCGTGTCGCCGGGCCGCAGGTCGCCGCGCCGGTACAGCGGTGTCTCGCGCCGCTTGCCGTCGATGAACACGTCCACCATGGCGCGCGGCGCGAGCTCCGGATCGGCCGCCTTCCCGCGCTCCTCGGCCCTCGCGTCCTCGCCGCGGCCCTCGACCTCTTCCTCGACGACGTACGCGCCGTGCTCCCCCGCCGCCCCGACCGCCTCCACCGAGACCGCCTCCACCACCAGCGGCTTGTCCATAGTGAACGCGTAGCGGGCGCGGTGGGTCGTCTCGAAGGACTCCTTCATGGCGGCGGCCGTGTCCAGCGGCACGGGCAGGCTGGCGTCCGTGCCGGCGTAGCGGAGCAGCACGCGCGCGTGCGTGCTGATCGCGTCGTCGGGGACGGCGTCGTCGCGCAGCTCGGCGCGGGTGCGCTCGGCGAGCTCGGCGCAGAGCGCGCGCACCCGCTCGACGCTCGCGTCGTCCAGCTCCGCCTCCACGGACTGCTCGCGCATGGCGGTGGCGTCGGCGAGACCGATGCCGTACGCGGAGAGCACCCCGGCCAGCGGAGGCACGATCACCGTGTTCACGCCGAGCGCGTCCGCGACGGCGCAGGCGTGCTGGCCGCCCGCGCCGCCGAAGGAGGCGAGGGCGTAGCGGGTGATGTCGTGTCCGCGCTGCACGGAGATCTTCTTCACGGCGTTCGCCATGTTCAGCACGGCGATCTCCAGGAACCCGGCCGCGACCTCCTCGGAGGTGCGCTCGGCGCCGCTCTCCTCGCGTACCTCGTGGGCGAGCCGGGTGAACTGCTCGCGCACCGTGTCGGCGTCCAGCGGCTGGTCGCCGGCCGGCCCGAAGACGGACGGGAAGTGGCCGGGCTGGACGCGCCCGAGCATCACGTTGGCGTCGGTGACGGTGAGGGGTCCGCCGCGGCGGTAGCAGGCGGGGCCGGGCACGGCCCCCGCGGAGTCGGGACCCACCCGGTAGCGCCGGCCGTCGAAGCGCAGGACGGAGCCGCCGCCCGCGGCGACCGTGTGGATGCTCATCATGGGCGCGCGCATCCGGACTCCGGCGACCTGAGTGCCGAGCTCGCGCTCGAACTCGCCCGCGTAGTGCGACACATCGGTCGACGTGCCGCCCATGTCGAAGCCGACGACCCGGTCGTAGCCCGCCTGTCCGGCGGTGCGGGCCATGCCGACGACGCCGCCGGCCGGCCCGGAGAGCACGGCGTCCTTGCCGCGGAAGTGGGCGGCCTCCCGCAGCCCTCCGTTGGACTGCATGAACATCAGGCGGATCCCGTCCAGCTCGGCCGCGACCTCGTCCACGTACCTGCGCAGGATCGGCGAGAGATAGGCGTCGACGACGGTGGTGTCGCCCCGCGGCACCAGCTTGATCAGCGGGCTGACCTCGTGCGAGCAGCTGACCTGGGTGTAGCCGAGCTCGCGCGCCGCCGCGGCGATCCGCCGCTCGTGGGCCGGGTGGCGGTAGCCGTGCATCAGCACGACGGCGGCGCTGCGCAGGCCGTCGGCGTACGCGGACGCCAACTGCTCCACGACCGTGTCGAGTTCGAGCGGCCGGACGGTCTCGCCGTGGGCGTCGACGCGCTCGGGGACCTCGACGACGCGGTCGTACACCGCCTCGGGGAGCACGACCCGGCGGTCGAAGAGGCGGGGCCTGTTCTGGTACGCGATGCGCAGCGCGTCCCGGAAGCCCTCGGTGATCACGAGGACGGTCGGCTCGCCGCGCCGCTCCAGCAGCGCGTTGGTGGCAACTGTGGTGCCCATCTTGACGCTGTCCACGCGGTCGGCGGGGACGGGCTCGTCCGGGCCGACGCCGAGGAGCAGCCTGATCCCCGCGACGGCCGCGTCGCGGTACCGCTCGGGGTTGTGCGAGAGGAGCTTGCGGCTGACGAGCCGTCCGTCGGGGCATCTGCCCACGATGTCGGTGAAGGTGCCGCCACGGTCGATCCAGAACTCCCAGCGCCCGCTCATTCCCCCATTCTGGCAAGCGGAGCGTCCACGGACACGGCGGCGAGCGCGGACGAGAGCGCGCGTTCGGCCCTGTGGTCCAGCCGGCCGCTGGTGCCGCGCGCCCAGTGGTGGGCCTCCGCGCCCGCCAGCTTCACCAGCTGCGGCAGCAGATCGGTGCACCGGCGCGCCAGCCATGCCGTCCCCGCGGTGGCGAGCCACAGCACGGACGCGGCGCGGGTCGGGGCGGGCTGGTCGGGTTCGGCCGCCGGCGGCGCCCCGTGGGCGAGCCCGCGTTCGGCGAGCAGCTCGTGGAAGCGGCCCGCGATCATCCGGTGCCCGCGCTCGGACGGGTGCAGCCGGTCGGCGCTCCACAGCGAGCGGTCCTCGGCCCAGGCCGCCTCGGCGGCGTGCAGATGGACGGCGCCATAGCGGGCGGACAGGGCGTGGACGACGGCGTTGACCGACCGCTGGCGTCGGGCGAGCGGGCGGGCCAGCGGCGGCGGCAGCCCGAGCATCCGGCCGGGGTCGGGCAGGCAGGCGGTCAGCAGCACGGCGCCCTGGGCCGAGAGCCGCGCGCACACGTCGTCGAGCCGCCGGGCCATGTCCTCGATGTCGTAGGTACGGCGCAGGGTGTCGTTGACGCCGACGAGCACGGCGGCGATGTCGGGCGCGAAGGCGAGCGCCTCGGGAGTCTGCCGCTCGGCGACGTCCTGGGTGAGCGCGCCGCTGACGGCGACGTTGCGGAACTCGGCAGGGGCGCCGGGGGCCGCGAGCCCGTCGGCGAGCAGCGCGGCCCAGCCGCGCCACGTCCCGCCGACGCGGTCGCCGACGCCTTCGGTGAGGGAGTCCCCGAGCGCGACGAACCGGGGCGCGGCGGGGGCAGGGACGGGAGGAGCGGGGACGGGAGCGGGGGCGGCGTCGGCCGGGAGCGCGCGCACCGGAGCCGGGGCGGGGGCCGCAGCCGCGCTCACGCCCGCACCCCGTGCTCGCGCGCGGCCTCTGCGTGGGGCTCGCGGCCCCCGCAGTCCGCTTCTCCCCGCTCCGCACGCCCGCGCGCCGGCGAGGCGTCGTGCGCGGCCAGGAACGCGGCCACCGAGCGCTCCCAGTCGAAGAGTTCGGCCCGCGCCCTGGCCGCCGCCCGGCGGTCGTCCTCGCGGCGGGCGAGCAGCAGCGCGACGGCGTCGGCGAACGCCTCCGGCGTGTCGGCGGCCGCCGCGCCGGCGTCCCCGATCACCTCCGGGAGGGCGGACGACGCGCTCGCGACGACCGGCGTCCCGCACGCCAGCGCCTCCAGAGCCGAGAGGCCGAACGTCTCCGCGGGTCCCGGGGCCAGGCACACGTCCGCCGCGGCCTGGAGGTCTGCGACCGTCTCGCGGTCGCCGACGTAGCCGAGGAACTCCACGGGCAGCCGCTCCGCCCGCGCCCTGCGGGCCAGCGCCCCCCGCAGCGGCCCGTCGCCTGCGACGACCAGCGCGGCCCGCACGCCCCGCTTCCGCAGCACCGCGAGCGCGTCCAGGGCCATGCCCGGGCGCTTCTCCACCGACAGCCGGGAGCAGAGCAGCAACAGGACCTCGGCCCCGGCGGCGTGCTCGGCGCGCAGCACCTTGCTGCGCCGTCCGGGCCGGCAGCGGCGCAGGTCGACGCCGAGCGGAGCGCGTACGACGTTCTGGGCGCCGATGCGTACGAACTCGCGCTCCGCCCACTCCGTCGTGCACACGATCCGCGAGTACGCCCATGCGCTGCGGCGGTTGAGCCGGTCCGCGGCGCGGGTCGCGAGGGACTCCGACAGCCCCCAGGTCTTCAGGACGCCGTCGGCCGTCTCGTGCGACACCATCAGCGAGGGGACCCGGTGGCGGCGCGCCCATTCGCCCGTCCAGCGCAGCGTCGTCCGGTCGGACACCTCGATCCGGTCGGGTTCGAGGCTCTCCAGGAGCCGGCGCAGCCTGCTCCGTCCGGCGAGCACGCGGTAGCCGCCGGTGCCGGGGAGCTCAGGTCCTGGGACGGTGACGACGCGGCCCTGCTCGGTCATATGATCGCGCTCCACGTCGCCGGGGACGATGAGCACGGGGTCGTGTCCCGCGGCGAGGTAGCCGCTGCCGAGCTCGCGCAGCGCGGTGCGCAGGCCGCCGGAGGCGGGGGTGACGAAGTTCGCCAGCCGTACGATCCGCAGGCCGCTCACGCCGCCACCGCCGTACGCGCGCCGAGCACCTCGGCGTAGTGGTCGATCAGCAGATCCCCGATCACGGCCCAGGTCCTGCCCTCCACGGCGGCGCGCCCGGCCCGCCCGTACGCGGCGCGCAGCGCGGGGTCGGCGGCGAGGGTCGCCACCGCGGTCGTGACGGCGTCCCCGTCCAGCGGGGTCGCCAGCAGCCCGGTCCGCCCGTGGGCGACGAGGTCGAGCGGGCCGCCGGCCGCCGGGGCGACCACGGGCACTCCGCTCGCCATGGCCTCCTGGACGGTCTGGCAGAACGTCTCGTACGGGCCGGTGTGCGCGAACACGTCCAGCGAGGCGAAGATCCGGGCGAGCTCGTCGCCGGTCCTGCGGCCGAGGAAGACGGCGGCGGGGAGCGCGGCCTGGAGGGCCGCCTCGCTGGGGCCGTCGCCGACGACCACGACGCGTACGCCGGGCGTCTCGCTGACGCCGGCGAGAAGCTCGACGTGCTTCTCGGGGGCGAGCCTGCCGACGTAGCCGACGATCAGCTCGCCGTCGGGGGCGAGCTCGCGCCGTAGCCTCTCGTCGCGCAGCTCGGGCCTGAAGCGCGCGGTGTCGACGCCGCGGGGCCACAGCCGCACCCGGTCCACGCCGTGCTCCTCCAGGTCGCGCAGGGCGGCGGTGGAGGGGGCGAGCGTGCGGTCCGCGGCGCTGTGCACGGCGCGGATGCGCCGCCAGGCGGCGCCCTCGCCGGCGCCGACGTACGTACGGGCGTAGCCGGCCAGGTCGGTCTGGTAGACGGCGACGGCCGGCAGACCGAGCCGCGCGGCGGCGGCCATACCGCGCACCCCGAGGACGAACGGGCTGGCCAGATGGACGAGTTCGGCGCGGTGGGCGGTGATCGCCGCGGCCACCCGGCGGCTCGGCAGAGCCACGCGCACCTGCGGATATCCCGGCAACGGCAGCGAGGGAACGCGCACCACGGGACAGGGCACGTCCTGGTCGGAGCTCTCGGGCCCGGCGGTCGCCGGCGCGATGACGAGCGGATCATGACCGCGGGCGGCGAGATGCCGGGCGGTCTGCAGGGCGCAGTGCGCCACACCGTTGACGTCGGGCGGGAAGGATTCGGTGACGATGACGACACGCATACTCGTGTTGTCGTCGTGCCCGGCGTGTTCGCGCCAACGTGGATCTTTCCGGCCGTGGAACGTCCCATGAGCGTTTGTGGCACGCCCTGGGATTTCGCCTGGGTCGGACGCGTTTGTGGCGTCCGGCGGGACGGACGCGCCTGTCACCGGTACCTCTGGCGACCACCCGCTGGCTGTCGCCAGGCGTCCGGCCTCACCCGTCAGAAGCTGACTGGCTCTGCGCCGGCGGCGGGGGCCGTCCCGCACACAGCCGCTGATCCAAGGCGGACGGATCAGGCCCCGCCGCCCGCGTCCGGGCCGCGACGTCCATGGCGCCTCAGGGCCTGGTCGGCCGGCGGCCGCTCGACCGTCGTAGGGGCCGTCCCACACACGGCCTCTGATCCGCCGCGAAGGGGCCATGGCCCACCGCACGCCTCGGAGCCCTCCCGCCCGCGAGCCTCAGGCCGGTCAGCCCACGACCTATGGCCCGTCATAGAGACCGTCCAGCCCGTACCGCACGCGACCTGTGATCCGCCGCCAACGGGCCATGGCCCACCGCGCACCTCTGAGCAGCCCCGCCCGCGAACCTCAGGCGGGTCAGCCGACGGCCGCTCGGCAGCCATAGGGGCCATCCGGCCCGTCGCCCGGAGCCTCTCAGCCATCCCGTGCGAATCCTGACCCATCCCACGCGCCTCAGGTCCCGACACCCCCACGGCCTCAGGCCCGCCGCGCGCAACCCTGGCCTGACCCGCCCACGGCTCCTGGCTCGCCGCATGCCGTCTCTGGTCCCGCAGGCAGCCTCCCGCCCGCTCCGTTCACGGCAGCTCGCCCGTCATACGCGCGTCCCGGCCCTCGCCCGGAGCCTCTCGCACGTGAATCCTGGCCCGTGTCCCCGCCGCGTTCGCCGCACGGCCGGGTCCGGCCGGGCAGCAGTCCGCCGCCCATGGCGAA